>CANJXD010000387.1 GCA_947478535.1 Acetobacteraceae bacterium | reverse complement strand
TGGACCGCATCCACGCACTGTTTCCGATCCTGGCGGAGCGGCGCGCGCAGTATGCCGGCACGCTGTCCGGTGGGCAGCAGCAGATGGTGGCGATCGGCCGCGCCCTCGCCTCGCGCCCGCGGCTGCTGATGCTGGACGAGCCCTCGATGGGCCTGTCGCCGGTGATGGCGGATGCGATCTTCGACGCGATCCGCGCGCTGCATCGCGAAGACGGGCTCACCATCCTGCTGGTGGAACAGCGTGTGGCGGAGGCGATCGAGGCCTGCGACCGTGGCTACGTTCTCGAAACCGGGCGCATCGCGCTGGACGGCAAGCTCAATGAGCTGTCGGCCGAGCGGCTGCGCCAGGCCTATCTCGGCGTGTGAACCAACAAACCAAAGGGAATCCAAGCATGACGATCTCTCGACGGAAACTCGGCCAACTCGGCGCGGCAGCGGGCATTGGCCTGGCCGCACCGGCAGTGCAGGCACAGGCGCGCGAAGTCGTCTTCGCCATGGCCTCCCCGCTCAGCGGTCCCTGGGCGCGGCTCGGGGAATTGTCCGTCGCCGGCGCGCGCTTCGCGGTGGATGAGATCAACAGCACGGGCGGCATCCGCAGCATGGGCGGCGCCCGCGTGCGGCTGGCCACCGTCGATGTCGGCGACAGCCCGGAAAAGGCCAAGACCGCCGCGCAGCGCCTGCTGGCGCAGGAGCCGGAACTGGTCGGTGGCGCGGGTGCCTACGTCTCCTCCTTCACTCTCGCGGTGACGGAAGTGACGGAGCGCGCGAGCGTGCCGTGGCTGACGCTGTCCTATTCCGACGCCATCACCAATCGCGGCTTCCGCTTCGTCTATCAATCCTCGCCGACCGCCGACAACCAAGCCGCGAATGCGCTGCCGACGCTGATGGAACTGGCCCGCGCGGCCACGGGCCGGGCGCCGCAGACCATGGGCATCGTGATGGACAACACGGCCTCCCCGGTCTCCTTCACCCGCGGGCTGCGCGCCGGTGGGGCGGAGCGGCTGGGCGTGCGGATCGTGGTGGATGAGACCTTCACCCCGCCGCTGTCCGATGCCGGGCCGGTGATGCAGCGCGTGCGCGCGGCGCGGCCGGACATCCTGCTGCTGCTGCCGACCTCGGTGCCGGATATCAAGCTGACGCTCGAGAAGCTGAACGAGATCGGGCTCGGCCGCGGGCGCCTGCCGATCATCAACAATGGCGGCCCGATGGGCTCGCCGGACCTGCTCCGCCTGCTGGGCAAGGATCTGCTGGAAGGGGCGATGTTCATCACCGCGACCTGGGGCATGAAGGGGCAGGAGGAACTGATCGGCCGCTTCCGGGAGAAGACCAACGAGCCCTGGATGACGCAGGACAGCATCAGCAACTACGCGCACATGATGATCCTGCGGGAAGCCGTGGAACGCGCCGGCACGACGGACAAGGAAAAGGTGAACGACGCCATCAAGGCGCTCGACCTCACCAGCGGTCCGGCGGCGGAATGCTTCCCGACGCAGCGCGTGAAGTTCGACGCGCAGGGCCGCATGGAAGGTGCCGCGCTGGTGATCGCGCAGTGGCAGAACGGCGTCCCCGTCTCGATCTACCCGACCGCTGGCGCCATGGCGCAGCCGGTCTGGCCGCGGCGCTGACAATGCCGGACAGCGGGCAGCCCACCTCGCGTCTCGGCCGCTTCCTGCGCGGCGTGCGGGTGCTCGACCTGTCCTGGTTCCTGCCGGGCCCGCTCGCCAGCCTGATGCTGGCGGATATGGGTGCCGAGGTGATCAAGGTGGAACCCCCGGCCGGGGACCCGATGCGCGGCATCGGGCCACGGACGGAGGCCGGGGAAGGTGTGTTCCACGCGGCGGTGAATGCGGGGAAGTCCGTGCTGCGGATGGACCTGAAGCGCGCCGACGACCACGCCGCCTTCCTCGACCTGGTGCGGGCGGCAGACGTGCTGATCGAGGGCTTCCGCCCCGGCGTGATGGCGCGACTGGGGCTCGATTGGCCGACGCTGCGCCAAGTCAATACGCGGCTGATCTACTGTTCCCTCAGCGGATACGGCACCGCCGGTCCGCTGGAGCAGGTGGCGGGCCATGACAACAACTACCTCGCCGCGGCCGGGGTGATGCATCGGAATGGGGAGGATCTGCCCCAGTATCTCGATCCGCCGATCGCCGATGGCACTGGCGCGCTGACGGCCGCGATGGCGATCCTCGGTGCGCTGCATGGGCGGCATGGGGACGGGCGTGGCTGCCACCTCGATATCGGGCTCGCCGATGTGGTGATGCCGCTGCAGCTGTTTCCGATCGCCGCGCATGGCGCCGATGGCACGGTGCCGCAGCCCGGCGAGACCTATCTCAACGGCGGCGCCGCCTACTACAACACCTATCGCTGCGCCGATGGGCGCCATGTGACGCTGGGCGCCATCGAGCCGAAATTCTGGCGCACTTTCTGCACGGAAGCTGGCCACCCCGAATGGGTGGAACGCCAGCAGGAGCCTCTGCCGCAGCACGCGCTGCGCGCCGATGTGGCGGCCTTCCTGGCGACGCTGACGCGCGACGAGGCGGCCCAGCGCTTCGGCAGCACCGATTGCTGCCTCAGCCCCGTTCTCGATCTCGGGGAGGCGCTGGCTTCCCCGCACCACCAAGCGCGGCGCCTCGTGCGTCGTTCTGCCGATGGCGCCCTGCAGGCCCTGTTCCCCGCCTGGGTGGACGGACTGCCGCCAGCGACCCGCATGCCGGTGCGGGACGATGAGACGGCGAATGCGGCATACCGCGACGCCGCAACCACGAAGGAAGAGAGGTAACCATGACGAGACGACCAAAGGTCGGGATCGTTGGGGTGGTGATCCGCCCCAGCATCGACGATGACGGCCTTCGCACGCTGGAGGAACTGCTGCACGAGGCGATGCAAGCGACGCTCGCGGATGCGAAGCTCGGTGTCGATGATCTCGGCGGCATCGTCGTGGCGGCGAATGACCAATACGATGGCCGCGCCATTTCCATCATGATGGCGTCGGGCCCGCTGGGCGGCGTGGATCGTGATATCCTGTCCACGCCTTCCGCCGGCGAACATGCGTTGGTGCTGGGCGCGTTGCGGGTGCTGTCCGGGCAGTTCGAGACCCAGCTCGTCGCGGCATGGAGCCCGACGGAGGCCTCCTCGATCCCGGAGGCGCAGCGCCTCGCGGCCGATCCCTACTACCACCGTCGCCTGCCGCTGGATGAACTCGCGGCCGCGGCCTTGCAGGCGAATGCGATCGAGCACGCCGCGCCAGGTGCCGGGAGCCTTGCCGGTCGGGTGCTGGCGAAGAACCGGGCGAATGGCGCGGAAGCCTATCCGGGCCGCGTCGATGCCGCCATCACGCTCGGCCGCGCCACGCGCTGGCCGCTGCGCGTCGGCATGGTGCCGGAACCCTGCGCCGGCCTCGTCGTCATGATGCTGGCCAGCGAGGCCTTCATCGCCGAGCGTGGTCTCGGCCCCGTGGCGTGGATTTCCGGGATGGGTTGGGCGACGGAGCCTGCGTTCCTCGGCGACCGCAACCTGGCCAGCGCGCCGGCGCTGGAAGCCGCGGCAAAGCAGGCCTACCGCGCCGCAGGGATCGAGGATGCGCGCGGCGCCTTCGACCTGGCGGAGGTGACGGATGTGACGGCGTATCAGGAATTGCTGGCGCTCGAGGCTCTCGGCATCGCGGGCCGTGGCGAATGGGCGCAGCGCATGGGTGATTTCGCGGCGGATGGCGCGATGCCGGTGAACCTCTCGGGCGGCGTCGGCAGTTTCAATCCGGTCTTCTGCACCGGGCTGGTGCGGATCGCGGAGGTAGCGCAGCAGGTGCGCGGGCGTGCGGGGCGGCATCAGAAGGCCGATGTGAAGCGCGGCCTGGCGCATGCGGCCAGCGGACCGGCCATGCAGTATCAGGCTGTCTTCGTGCTCGATTCCACCAATGGGAGGGAAGCGGCATGAGCCAGCGCGTTGGCATCATCGGCATCGGCATGTCGGAGTTCCGGTCCCGCCGTGACGATGCGAGCTATCCGGACCTGGTGCGGGAGGCCGTCATCATCGCGATGCGCGATGCGGGGCTGACCTTCGAGCAGATCGAGGCGATCGTCTATTCGCTGTCGCCCGACGCGATGGTGGGTATCGGCAATGCGGAACGCCTCGGCGTCGATGCCGTGGGGGGGCGGAACAAGCCCTTCCTCCGCATCAACACCGGCGGCGCCACGGGAATTTCCTCGGTCGCCGCGGCGTGGACGCATATCGCCTCCGGCGTCTATGACGTCGTGCTGACCGCGGGTGCCGACAAGGTCGGCGAATGCGGCGACAGCCAGACGGTGCTGAACAAGATCTGGGACCCGATCTACGAACGGTCACTCCCGCTCGGCACCATCAACATGCTGGCGATGTCCGCCGTGCGTTACATGCACAAATACGGCATGACGCAGGAAGACATGGCGCGGGTGGTGGTGAAGAACCGCTTCCACGCCTCGAAGAACCCGCACGCGCATCTGCGCAAGCAGACCACCATCGAGGAAGTCATGGCTTCCCGCATGGTATCCTGGCCGGTGAAGCTGTTCGACTGCTGCCCGCAATCCTCCGGCGGTGCCGCGATGGTGCTGGCGAGCGAGCGCTACATCAAGGAGAACAAGCTGGACGCCGTGTGGATCACCGGCCTCGCGCATTCGTCGGAGAGCTACTACCTCGGCGATCGCATGGGGCGCGGGATCACGGCGGACCACGCGGACGCGCATGCGCTCGGTACATCCTTCCAGAAGGCCTTCGCGATGGCGGGGCTGAAGGATGTGCGCAAGCAGGTGCAGGTGGCGGAACTCTACGCGCCCTTCAGCAACACCGAGTTCCACGCCATCGAGGCGGCGGGGCTCGCGGATCTCGGCACGAGCCCGGCGATGCTGCGCGAGGGTGCCTTCACGCTGGGCTGCAATGCGGGCGCGGTGGTCAATCCCTCCGGCGGCACGCTCTGCACCAATGCCATCGCGGTCACGGCCATGGCGCGCATCGCGGAAGCGGCGCTGCAGGTCTGGGGCCGCGCCGGCGAACGGCAGGTGAAGGGCGCGAAGATCGGCATCGCCAACGGCAACGGCGGCGATCATCAATTCTTTGGAACGATGGTGGTGGAAGCATGACCGGCAAGACGAACATCGAGCTGCTGAAGCGGCAGGAAGACTGGAAGATCACCTACACCCACGCGCTGGGTGAAACGGCGAGCTACTTCTACGTGCAGCTGCGCGACAACGCGAAGATCTTCGGCAAGCGGGATGCCGCTTCCGGTCGCGTCCTGGTGCCGCCGCGCGCCTATTCCGACCAGACGCTGGACGCGACGACGGAGTGGGTGGAGGTCGGCCCGGGTGGGGTGATCGAGGCCTTCACCATCGTCTACGACAAGTTCAACAACCTGCCGGACCCGCCCTACGCCTTCGGCTACGTCATGCTCGATGGTGGCGACACGGCGATCGGCGGATTCTTCAAGGGCATCCCGCTGGCGAATGGCGACGAGGCCGCGAAGCACCTCGCCATCGGCACGCGCGTCATGACCCGCTTCGAGGAGAAGCGGACCGGTGACCTGCTGGACTTCTGGTTCGAGCCCGTCGCGGGCTGACTGACCGGCGGGGGGGCCCGCAACGGCCGCCCCCCCTTGGGCGGGATGGGGGGGACCCAGT
>CANJXD010000386.1 GCA_947478535.1 Acetobacteraceae bacterium | reverse complement strand
TGCGCGCGGCCCTCCCGGGGTTATCCTTCGCTGCAACGGCAGGGGGGATGGCGGCATGGCGGGACGCGGGATCGCGGTGGTGGGCGCGGGGCTGATCGGCTGCGCCTGGGCCATGGTGTTCAGCCGGGCCGGCTGGAATGTGGCGCTGTATGATACCGTGCCGGCGGCCCTCGATGCCGCGCCCGGCCTCTGCGCGGAGGGGCTGGCCGACCTGCAACGCAACGGGCTGTGCGACGACGCCGCGGCGGCCGCCGCGCGCATCCGCATCGCCACCAGCCTGGAAGACGGACTGCGCGGCGCCGAGTATGTGCAGGAAAACGGGCCGGAGAAGCTGGACGCGAAGATCGCCATCTTCGCGGAGCTGGACCGCCTGGCGGGCCCGGGCGTGATCCTCGCCTCCTCCACCAGCGGCATTCCCTGTTCCGCCTTCACCGAGGGGCTGCCGGGCCGCGCCCGCTGCCTCGTCGCGCATCCCGTCAACCCGCCGCATCTCGTCCCGGTGGTCGAACTCTCCGGCGCGCCGTGGACCAGCGAAGACACCATCGCGCGGGCGCGGGCGATCTTCGACGCTGTGAAGCAGGCGCCGATCACCGTGAAGAAGGAGATCGAAGGCTTCATCCTCAACCGCCTGCAGGCCGCCCTGGTGGGGGAAGCCTTTCGGCTCGTGCAGGAAGGCTATGTGACGCCGCGGGACCTGGATACGACGGTGGCGGAAGGGCTCGGCCTGCGCTGGTCCTTCCTCGGCCCCTTCGCGACCATCGAATTGAACGCGCCCGGCGGCATCGCGGATTACTGCGTGCGCTATGGCGGGCTGCTCGGCCGCGTCATCGCGGACCCGCCCTCGCCGGATGTGTTCGGGCCGGAGGGTGCTGCAAAGATCGTGGAAGCCTGGGGGGAAACCCCCTCCCCGGCCGAAGTCGCCGCCCGCCGCGCACGACGGGACAGAAGACTGGCGGCGCTGGCCGCGCATAAGCGGGCGATGGCGGCGAAGGAGACCATGAAGTGAGCAAGAAGGTCATAATCACCTGCGCGGTGACGGGCGCGATCCATACGCCGTCCATGTCCCCCTACCTGCCGGTGACGGCGGAGGAGATCGCGGATGCCGCGATCGGCGCGGCGGAAGCGGGCGCGGCCATCATCCATCTGCACGCGCGCAACCCCGTGGATGGGCGGCCGGACCAGTCCCCGGAAGCCTTCGCGCCCTTCCTCCAGGTGATCAAGCAGCGCACCGATGCCGTGCTGAACCTGACCACCGGCGGCGCGCCGACCATGAGCATCCAGCAGCGCGTCTCCCCGGCCGCCGCCTTCAAGCCGGAAGTGGCGAGCCTCAACATGGGCTCGATGAATTTCGGCCTGTTCGGCATGCTGAACCGCTTCAAGACCTTCAAGCATCAGTGGGAGATCGACTACCTCTCCAACAAGGACATCGTCTTCCGCAATAGTTTTGCTGATATCGAGTACATCCTGACCACCTGCGCGGAGAACGACACGCGCTTCGAATTCGAATGCTACGACACCGCGCATTTGTACAACCTGAAGTACTTCCTCGACCGCGGGCTGGTGAAGACGCCGCTGTTCATCCAGACCGTCTTCGGCATCCAGGGCGGCATCGGCGCACACCCCGAGGATGTGCTGCACATGAAGCGCACGGCGGACCGGCTGTTCGGCGATTCCTACCGCTGGAGCGTGCTCGGCGCCGGCCGATCCCAGTTGCAGGTGGCGGCGATGGCGGCGGCGATGGGCGGCAATATCCGCGTCGGGCTGGAAGACAGCCTATGGGGCGGGCCCGGCAAGCTGGCGGAAAGCAACGCGGAGCAGGTGCGGCTGGCCCGGCAGATCATCGAGGGGCTGGGGCTTCAGGTGGCGACGCCGGATGAGGCGCGGGAGATTTTGTCGCTGAAGGGTGGGGATAAGGTGGGGTTCTGAATCGCCCCCTCACCCAACCCACTCCCCCGTCCGGGGGAGAGGGCTTTTCGAGTCAGGCGTGATGACACGCCACCAGCGTTCCATCCTCCCGCGGCGTCAGGGCGGGGCGTTCGGCACGGCAGAGTTCCGTCGCCTTCGGGCATCGCGGATGAAACGCGCAACCGCTCGGTGGCGACAGCGGCGAGGGCAATTCGCCGGCGATGGGCTTGAAACTCGCCACATCATCCACCGCCAGCCGCAGCTTCGGCACACTATCCAGCAGCCCCTGCGTGTAGGGGTGGCGCGGCGCGGCATAGACCTGCGCCGCGACCCCGGCCTCCACGATCCGGCCAAGATACATGATGGCGACGCGGTCGCTGACGTGGCGCACCACGGACAGATCGTGGGAGATGAACAGGCAGGTCAGGCCGAGATCCCGCCGCAGGTCGAGAAACAGGTTCAGGATCTGCGCCTGGATCGACACATCAAGAGACGCCACGGGCTCATCGCAGACCAGCACATCCGGCTGCATCGCAAGCGCGCGAGCGATCGCCACGCGCTGCCGCTGCCCGCCGGAGAACTGGTGCGGGAAACGCGCGGCGAAGGCGGGGTCCAGCCCCACCCGCGCCAGCCATTCCGCCACCATCCGCGGCGCCTCGGCGCGCGTCGTCAGCCCATGCGTCGTGGGGCCTTCCGCGATGCTGTCACCGATCCGCATGCGCGGGTTGAGGCTGGCAAACGGGTCCTGGAACACGGTCTGGATACGCGTCGTCGCCTTGTGGCGGCCCTTCATCGGCATGACGCCGCTGACCAGCACGCGGCCTTCCGTCGGCGCCATGATGCCCGCCAGCATCCGCCCGAGCGTGGACTTGCCGCAGCCGCTTTCGCCGACCAGCCCCAGCGTCTCCCCCGCCGTGACACTGAGGGAGACATCCGTCACCGCATGGACGGCGCGCTTGTCCACATGGGCGCCAAGCGCCCCGGCGATGCGGTCACCCAGGGAAATGTTCGGCGAGAAGCGCTTGGTGACGCCCTCCGCCACAAGAATTTGGGTCATGCGACCCCCAACGGATGATGGCAGCGCACCAGGCGCTCCCCCGTCACCACATCCGGCGGATCGGCCTCGCAGGCCGAATCGGCATAACCGCAGCGCGGCGCGAAGGGGCAGCCCGGCGGCAGCGCGAGCAGGGACGGCGTGGTGCCGGGAATCTGGTTCAGCTTCTCGCCCGGCCGCGCCATGGCCGGCAGGCTGTCCAGCAGCCCGCGCGTATAGGGGTGGCGCGGCGCCCGCAGCGTGGTGGACACCGCGCCCGCCTCCACGATGCGGCCCGCATACATCACCAGCACCCGATCCGCGAGGGAGGAGACGGTCGCGAGGTCGTGGCTGATCCAGACCAGCGCGGTGCCTGTTTCCTTCGCCAGCGACTTCATCTCCGCCAGGATCTGCGCCTGGATCGAGACATCGAGCGCCGTCGTCGGTTCATCCGCGATGATCAGGTCCGGCCCATGCAGCAGCGCCGTCGCGATCGCCACGCGCTGGCGCATGCCGCCGGAGAATTCATGGGGATAGGCGTCGAGCCGCGCCGCCGCATCGGGAATGCCGACGCGCGTCAGCGTCCGCGCCGCCAGCCCCCGCGCCGCGACATCACTCACGCGGCTATGCGCCTGCACCGCCAGCGTCATCTGCTGGCCGATGGACAGCACGGGGTTGAGCGTCGCCGCCGGGTCCTGGAACACCATCGCGATGCGCTTGCCGCGCAGCGCCCGCATCTCCGAGGGCGGCAGGCCAACGAGTTCCCGCCCCTCGAACTTGATGGAGCCACTGGCGATGCGGCCGGGCGGATCGACCAGGCCGATCAGCGAAAACCCCGTCACGGATTTCCCGCTGCCGCTTTCACCGACCAGGCCCAGGATTTCGCCCTTCTCGAGCGAAAAGGACACACCCTCCACCGCCTTCACGACACCGGCGCGGGTGAAGAAATGCGTGCGAAGGTCGCGAACCTCGAGGAGGCTCATCGCCGCAGCCTCGGATTGAACTGGTCGCGGATCTGGTCGCCGACGATGTTGATGCCGACGATCAGCACGATCAGCGCAACGCCGGGATAGACGGAAATCCAGGTCCGCCCACTCATCATATAGGGGAAGCCGTTGCTGATGAGCATGCCGAGGGAGGGCTCGGTTGGTGGCAGGCCGAGGCCGAGGAAGGACAGCGTCGCTTCCAGCGCGATGGCATTCGCCACCTGCACCGTGCCGACGACGATCAGCGGCGGCAGGCAGTTCGGCAGGATGTGGCGCAGCACGACGCGCCAGCCCGGCAGCGGCGTGGCGCGCGCGGCCTCCACGTAATCCTTCTGCCGCTCTGCGGAGGCGGCGCCATAGGCCGTGCGGGCGAAATAGGCGTATTGCGCGGTGACGAGGGCGATCACCAGCTGCGTCTTCCCCTGCCCCAGCACCGCCACCAGAACCAGCGCGAGCAGGATGGCCGGGAAGGACAGTTGCAGATCCACCACCCGCATCACCGCCGCCTCGATCCACCCACCGGCATGGGCCGAGAGGATGCCGAGCGTGGCGCCAAGCGTCATCGCCACCAGCCCCGCCGCGGTGCCCATCTGGAGCGAGATGCGAAGCCCGTAGAGGATGGCGCTGTACAAATCCCGCCCCTGCGCATCCGTGCCGAGCCAATGCACATAGCCATTGGAGCCGACAAAGCCCGGCGGCTTGCGCGCATCCATCAGGTCCAGCGAGGCGAGGTCGTAGGGGTCCTGCGGCGTGATCCAGGGCGCGATCAGCGCGGCGGTGACGATGATGACGACGACCGCGAGTGCGAGGACCGCGATCCAGTTCTCCGCGTATTCTTTCCAGAACGCCTTCATGCCTGGCGCCCCCCCCGCCGCAGGCGCGGATCGAGCAGCGCGTAGGACAGGTCCACCACCAGATTGATCGTCACGAACAGGAAGGCCACGAGCACGAGATAGGCCACCATCACCGGTCGATCGAGCGAGTTGATGCTGTCGATGATCAGCTTGCCGACACCGGGCCAGGAAAAGATCGTCTCCGTCACCACCGCGAAGGCCAGCGTCGATCCGAATTCAAGGCCGAAGACCGTCACCAGGGGAATCGCGATCAGCCGCAGCACGTGGCGGCGCAGGATGGTGTACTCGGAAAGCCCCGCGGCACGGGCGAATTTCACGGTATCCGTCAGCATCACCTCCCGCGTCCCGGCCCGCGCCAGGCGGATCATCATCGCCAGCTTGAACAGGCTGAGGTTGAGTGCAGGCAGGATCAGGAAGCTCAGCCCCTCCCGCGTCAGGAAGGACCAGCCGATGCCGAAGACCTCCACCGTCGGGCCGCGATTGCCGGCGGGCAGCCAGTCCAGGTGCACGGCGAAGAACAGGATGAGGATCAGCCCGATCCAGAAGGTCGGCACCGAGAAGCCGAGGACGGAGACCGCCATGACCGAGCGGCTGAACGGGCTTTCCGGCCGGTAGCCTGCATAGATGCCGAGCGGGATGCCGACGAAGGCGCCGATCAGCACCGAGGCGAGCGCCAGTTCCAGCGTCGCCGGCAGGCGGGAGAGCACGAGGTCCAGCACCGGCATGTTCAGCACGAAGGACCGCCCGAAATCGCCCTGCAGCACGCGGCCCAGAAACACCAGATATTGCTGCCATATCGGCAGGTCCAACCCGAGATGGCGGATCGCCGCCGCGCGGATATCCTGGGTCGCGTCCGGGGAGATCAGGACGTCGATCGGGTTG
>CANJXD010000385.1 GCA_947478535.1 Acetobacteraceae bacterium | reverse complement strand
GGCCCTGGCCCGCCCCGATGTCCGCGCCCGCATCGCCGCCCTGACCATCGAGCCGGTGGAGAGCAGCCCGGACGCCTTCGCCGCCTTCTTCGCCAGCGAGGTCGAGACCTGGGGCCGGATCGTCCGGGAAGCCGGCATCAAGGCGGAATAGACGCACCCCGGGCAACCCCTCCTCAGGGGCGGGGAGGGGTAGCGCAGGCGCCCACCAGCAGCGCCAGCAGGTCCTCCGCCACCTCCGCCGCGCGGGGCTCGGGGTTCCACAGATCACCGCCCGCGCCTTCGGCGCGCAGGCTGCAAAAGCCGTGCACAGCCGCCCAGGCGAGGCTGAGCCGCGCCCGCATCGCCCGCGCATCGGCCCCCGGCGCCACCGCCGCCATCGCTTCCGACAGCGGTGCGAAAGTGGCGCGCGCGCTGGTGCGCCAGGTCTCGTTCGTCGTGTCGATCAGGTCGGTTCGGAACATCAGCCGGAAATGCGCCGGGTTGTCGCGCGCGAAGGCGATATAGCCCCGGCCCGTCGCCGCAAGCCGCGCGAGCGGGGCGGCATCCTGCGACAGGGCCGCCGCCGCATCGCGCATCGCCCGCGTCAGCCGTTCGGACCGCTCGATCGCGAAGGCCGTCAGCAGGCCGCGCTTGTCGCCGAAATGCGGCGCGGCGGCGGAATGGGAAACCCCGGCGCGGCGCGCGCATTCGCGCAGCGTCACCGCCTCCGGCCCCTGCTCCAGCACAATCTCCGCCACTGCATCCAGCAAGGCCCGGCGGAGATCGCCGTGGTGGTGGCGGCCGTGCGCCTTGGGGGTAACCGTCATGCCCCGATCCTGCCGCTCCAGATCAAACTTGACAACGGTCAGATCAATTTGCCACAAACTTACCATTGGTCAGTTTATGAGGTCAGCTCCATGGAAACCCTTTTCTCGGCCGCCGGCATGCTCGCCATGGCCGGCTGGGTCACGCTGCTGGTGGCGCCGGGCTGGCGGCCCGGCAACTGGGCCTTCGCGGGGCTTGCCATGCCCGCCCTGCTCGCCGCGCTGTATGCCGTGCTGCTGGCGCGCTTTGCCCCGGGGGCGGAGGGCGGCTTTTCCAGCCTCGCCGATGTCGCGGCCCTGTTCCGGACGGAAGGCGTGCTGCTGGCGGGCTGGGTCCACTACCTCGCCTTTGACCTGTTCATCGGCGCCTGGATCTGCCGTCGCGGCACGGAGGAGGGCATGAACCCCTGGCTGCTCCGCCTCTGCCTGCCGCCCACCTTCCTGGCCGGCCCGATCGGGCTGCTGCTGTTCTTCGGCCTGCGCCTGCTGGGGAGGGGCGGGCGATGACCGCAATCTTCCAAGAATTGCACCAGCGCCAGCCCCTGCTCGCGCGGCTGGGCCTGGCGATGCTGGCGGTGCTCGCGTTCAGCTTGGTTGCGATGCTGGTGGACAGCCGCGCCATCAACGGCGTCTCCGTCTGGACCAAGCCGGCCAAGTTCGCGGGTTCCTTCGTCGTCTGGTGCTGGACCCTCGCCTGGGCCTGGGGCGTGCTGGCGCCGGCGACGCGGCAGGGCGTCACGGCCCGCATCGTGCTGTGGGCGACACTGCTGGCCGGGTCCTTCGAACAGGGCTGGATCACGCTGCGCGCCGCGCTCGGCCTGCCGAGCCACTTCGCCCGGGATGGCCTGGGGCAGGTGATGTATTCGCTGATGGGGCTGGGTGCTGTCACGCTGGTCGCCATGGCGGCGCTGCTGGGCTGCCTGGTGCTGGCCCGCGGCGATGCCACGCAACCCCGTCCCTGGCGCCTCGCGGTCGGGCTCGGCCTGTTGCTGGCGGGTGTACTGGGGGGCATCAGCGGCGCCACCATCTCCGTCATGGAGGGCCCGCATATCGGCGGAACACTGTCCGACGCCGGCAACCTGCCGCCCTTCTTCTGGTCCCGTGATGGCGGCGACCTCCGCATCGCGCATTTCCTCGGCACCCACGCCATGCAGGTGCTGCCGGGGTTCGCGCTGCTGGCAAATCCTGGCCGCGCTCCCATCTGGCTGGCAGCGGCGGCCTGGCTCGGCCTGACCGTGGCGGCCTATGCCATGGCGCTGGCGGGGCTCTCCCTGATGCCGTAAGCGCGCCATCTTCCCAGGCGAGGACGGCGTGTGACCGACGAAACCCCCTTCCTTCGCCGCAGCGTCTTCGGCCTGCTCGTCGCCGGGCTCGCGGCGCTGCTGGTCTGGCTCGCCTGGCGCGCCCTGGCCCCCGGCGGGATCAATGGGTGGGAGGGTGCGATCCTCGCCTGCGTGCTGCTCACCACGCCCTGGACGGCGCTTTCGGCGGCGAATGCGCTGGTGGGCCTGGCGCTGCTGCTCGGCGCGAAGGACCCGCCCGCCACCGTCCTTCCCGCACTGCGCCGCGCCCGGCCCGGTGGCGGGCGGGTCCTTCGCCCGGATGCGATGACCGCCATCGCCGTCTGCATCCGGAACGAGGAGATGGCGGCCGTGCTGCCACCGCTGGCCACCCTGCTGCACGGGCTGGAGGCGGCCGGCGCCGCGGACCGTTTCCGGCTGTGGCTGCTGTCCGACACGCAGGACCCGGCCCTCGCCGCCGCCGAGGACGCGGCCATCGCCGCCTTCGCAGCCACCCATTCCGGCCGCGTCCACTACCGCCGCCGCGCCGACAACACCGGCTTCAAGGCTGGCAATGTGATGGAGTTTCTCGACCATCACGTCACCGACGAGGCATTCTTCATCACGCTCGACGCCGACAGCGTGATGACGCCGGAGGCGATCCTGCGCCTCGTCGCGATCATGGAGGCGGAGCCGCGCCTCGCCATCGTGCAGCAGCTCATCGTGGGGCGCCCGGCGACGGCCGCCTTTCCCCGCCTGTTCCAGTTCGGCATGCGCGCGGGGATGCGAAGCTGGGCGACGGGGCAGGCCTGGTGGCAGCTCGATTCCGGCCCCTATTGGGGCCACAACGCCATCCTCCGCGTGGCGCCGTTCCGGGAGCACGCGAAGCTCGAACCCCTGCCCGATGGCAGCCGCATCCTCAGCCACGACATGGTGGAGAGCGTGCGCCTGCAGGCCGCGGGCTGGGCCGTGCGCTGCCTGCCGGCGGAAGACGGCAGCATGGAAGCGAACCCGCCCGCCATGCCGGAATTCCTGCGCCGCGACGAACGCTGGGGCGCCGGCAACATGCAGTATTTCCGGCTGTTCGGCCTGAAGGGGATGACGGCGCTCGGCCGGCTGCAACTGGTGCAGGCGATCCTGCTGTTTCTCGGCGCGCCGCTCTACGCCGCCATGCTGGTCCTGGCCGCCATCAACGGGCTGACCGGCGGCGGCGAAGCGACGCCCATGGGCGCGCTGGCACTCGCCGTCTTCGCGCAATGGCTCTGCTATTTCTCCCC
The DNA here is from genome assembly GCA_947478535.1 of Acetobacteraceae bacterium. The sequence goes on along the minus strand of CANJXD010000385.1, from coordinate 2,329 downwards.
CAAGCTGTCCGGCTACGCGCAGGCGCTGATCCAGCGCGACGTTTCTACGGGTTATGGCGGGCGCTGCGCCTTCGCCCGGGGCGCGGCGACGGAAATCGCGTTCATGCAATTGTTCGAGCCGCTGTCCACGCTGAACAAGGCGATGTTTCTTCTGTTGCTGCCCTTCGGCCAGCGCACCGGCTGGGCGCCGCAGAACCGCGCCGACCGCGGCATCGCCTGGGCCGACGCCACGCGGCTGCTATGGCGGCACACCGTGATCGGCGTGGTGCTCACCACCAGCTTCGCTGGCCTATCCCTGCCGGCGCTGCTGATCGCGCTGCCCTTCACCCTCGGCATGATCCTGGCCATCCCGCTTTGCGTCCTCAGCGCCGATCCCGGTCTTTCCGCCTGGCTCCGCGCCCGGCGCATCGCAGCAACGCCGGAGGAACTCGCCGCTACCGGGTAAAGCCGAGAAAGCCGTCCTCGAAGGCTCGGCCGCGACCCTCCCGCGTCACCTCCCACAAGGGATTGTCCACCCCGAGCCGCCCCCCGCCATCGCGCGTCACGCCGCGGATCGTCATCGGCGTCACTGCCCGCGTCTCGATGCCGAAGATGTCGAGCGGCACGCGGATATAGATGCCGCGATCGAAGCTCCCCTCCCCGAAGGTCTTGAAGGGCACGTCGGTGATCGTGGCGAAACCGCCGACCTCGATGCCGCTGTCGAAGCGCCGCCCGAGTTCGAGCGTGCCGCCCCAATCCCCCGCGAGATACCGCCCCGCCCGCGCCACGCCATACATCCCGAACCACGGCAAATCCGCATAGGCGGAGACATGCCCGGTGGTGACCTGGTAGCCCCGCATCCCCAGGCGCTGGTCGTATTCCCGCTGCCCCACGCGCGCGACTTCCGCGCCCAGCGCCCAGGGGCGGTCATGCGGCCGCCACAGCACCTCGCCGGACAGGCCAGCGAACATCGGCTCCAGATACCCCGCCGTGGTGCGCGCGAAGACATCCGGCCCCAGCCCCCAGATGCGCTCCGCGTAAAGCGCCGGCACCGCCGTCTCCCCCTCCCGCGCATAGCGGGCGACCTCGCTGCGGACGCGGGGGAGGCGGCTGTCGGAAGGCGGCGCCCCCGCCAGATTGCCAGCGAGGGTGCGGGACAGGCTACCCGCCAGCGCCAGCCCATGGCCGAATTCGGCCCGCGCCCCCACCACCGTCGCCACCTGCCAGCGCAAGGTGCGGGACGGGTCCCCCAGCAGCGTCGAGACCCGCGGCTCCACACCCCAGGAAAACCCGGCGCCGCCATCCATCAGCCCGAAATCATCGGCGCCTGCCGCCTGCAGGGGGGTGGAGAAATACATCTCCTCCGCACTCCCCTCCCCGCGCGCCGCGGCCTCCATCGCCGCCCGCGCCAGGACCAGCCGCGCCACCTCCACCCCCGCCTGGCGCCAGGACAGCACGATACGCTCCACCTCTGGCGGCAGATGGGCCTGCACCGCCCGCGCCACCCGCCCCGCCGCCTGGGACAGCCGCCGCTGGCGCCCGCCGGCCACCGCAATCCGCGCCGACGCGCCCTCGATCCGCACCGCCACAGGCCGGAACCCCGCCGCGCGCAACGCCTCCCGCACCGCCGCCTCGGGGTCCGCCACCACCAGCGGCCGGGCGCCGAGCGCCGGCGGCGGGTCCCGCCCCACCTCCGGCGGCCTGGCAGGATCGAGGCGGGCCGAGACGCGAAACATCAGGTCGGATCCATGCAGCCAGCCCAGCCCCGCATCGAGCCAGCCATTCGACCATTGCAGCCCGTAATTCACGCGGGACTGCGCTTCCCCCCGCAACCCCGTGGTCCGCGCCGGCCAGCCGCCGCGCTCATCGCGCAAGGCATCGCCGGAGAACTCGACCTTCGCGCGCAGCCCCTCCACCCCCCAGGCGGCGGGCAGGGAATATTCGACGCCGCCGAAGAACGCGGCATCCTCGCCCCGGAAGACATGCACGCTGTTGATGCTGCCGCCCTGGCCGACATCCCTCGGCCGCGTCTCGAAGCGCGGGGAGACGGCGGCCAGCGGATTCTGCCCATCCGCCATCGTGCCGAGCCGCCCCCAGCCCAGGCCCAGCGTCACATCCCACGGCCCGAACCGCTTCGAGCCCACGACATACTCGCCGCCATACAGGCCCGTGCCGATGAAATCCTGCAGCCCGATCGCCAAGTGTACCGCACCCGGTTCTCTGGACACTGGATTGCACTATGCGGCGCGCCTGAAGGTTGTGTCGAGCCAAGCGGTTCGCATGTCGAACGGGCTGCGGTGGTCGTTCTTCTCGATCAGCCATTCGGCGTTGTATCGCTCGGCGAAGGCGC
>CANJXD010000384.1 GCA_947478535.1 Acetobacteraceae bacterium | reverse complement strand
TGGCGAAGTTGACGCAGATGATCAGGCAGATCGTGACGATCCCCCAGATCACCCGCCGCAGGATATAGCGGCTCATGCGTCCCGGAACCCGACGCTACCGAGCAAGCCACGCCTCCCCGAACCGGCCGGCGCCTTCATAGCCCCAGAGTCCGTTGAGCCGTGCCGAGGCGGCATCGACGCCGCGATTCTCATGCAGCGTCATCACCGGCATTTCCTGCGCGAGGATGCGCTGGATCTGGCGATACACATCGCCCCGTGCGCGGGTATCGGCGAGCGAGGCCGCGCGTTCGAACAGGCGGTCGACCTCCGGGTTGCTGTAGCCGGAGCCATTGCCGTTGGCGAAGCCGATCATCGAGGTGATGTAGATGCGCGCGATGCCGAGCGCGGGGTCGCCATAGGTGCCGTAGGAGAACAGCCCGATATCGAAATCCGCGTCGCGGAAGACGCGGGGCGCGAGGACTGCCGGCTCCAACGGCCGCAGTTCCACCTCGATCCCCACCTGGCGCCACGCTGCCTGGATGGCGGTGGCGGCGCGCAGGCGTTCGGGGATGCCGACCTCGAAGGTGACGTTGGCGCGCAGGCGCTGTCCGTTGGCGGCGCGGCGCAGACCCATCTGGTCCAGCAGCGCATTCGTCGCGGCGACATTGGCGGGATACATCCGGTCGTAGTTGATCTCCGGATCCGCGGCCCAGGTGATGCCGACGGGGAAGGGCGCCGTGCCGGGCTCCCCCTGGCGGGAGAAGGCGGCGGCCTGGATGAAGCGGCGGTCCACCAGGCTGAACAGCGCCTGGCGCAGCCGCGCATCATTGAAGGGCGCGCGGCGGACGTTGAAGAAGCCGAGCAGGTGGTTCGGCGCCTGGCTCGCGGGTTCCAGCTTCAGCGTGCGGTTGCGGCCGATGGTCGCGATATCGCTGACCGGCAGGTAGTATTTCTGGATATAGTCCGCCTCACCCGCCAGCATCGCCTGCACGCGGGATGGCGCATTCGGCATGAAGCGCACGACGATGCCGTCGAGATAGGGGCGGCCCGGCTTGCGGTAGTTCGTATTACGCGACAGGCGGATGGAATCGCCCGTCCGCCATTCCTCGAAGCGGAAGGGGCCGGTGCCGATCGGGGCGGAGGAACGCGGGTTCGTCGTGGGGTTGGAGCCGGTGTAGATGTGCTCCGGCACGATGGCGCCGCCATTCCAGCAGGTGAGCATCCGCAGGAAGGGGCCGAAGGGTTCCTTCAGCCGCACGACGACGCGATGGTCGCCCTGCGGTTCGATGGCGGCGATCTTCGGGCCGAGCTGGGCTGCGAAAAGCGGCGCGTATTTCGCGTTGACGTTCAGGAAGGAGAAGGCGACGTCGCGGGCCGTGAAGGGCCGGCCGTCATGCCAGTTGGTTTCCGCGAGCTCGAAGGTATAGGTGAGGCCGTCTTCGGAAATGGTCCAGGACCGCGCGAGGTCCGGCACGATGTTGCCATCGCCGTCGATCTCGACCAGCCCCTCATGGATCATGCAGCCGATGACGCCCTCACCGGAGCCGGAGGTGATGGCGGGGTTGAGGGTCTGCAATTCCGTCGCGACGACGACGACGGCGGTGCCGCCCGGCGTCGGTGTCGCCGACTGGGCGCGGCCCTCTGCGGGCGGGCCCAGGAACAGCGCGGTGATCGCGGTCGCGCCCAGCAATCTCTTCAGCATCGTGGTCCCCCTTCGATTTGGTCGTTCAGGTCGCTGGCCGCGCGTGGCGTGACACCACTGGCGGCAATCCGAGGTTCTCGCGCAGCGTCTTCGCCTCGTATTCTGTGCGGAAAAGGCAGCGGCGCTGCAATTCCGGTACCACGAGCTTTACGAAGGCATGGATATCTCGCGGCAATTTCGCGGGCAGGATATTGAAGCCATCCGCAGCACCTTCGGTAAACCACTGCTCCATCGCGTCGGCAACATCGGTGGGCGAGCCCACCGCCTCCAGGTGCTGGTCGCTGATCACCGCATTCTCACACAATTGGCGGATGGACCAGTTCATGCGTCGTCACGGCGCTCAGCGCCGAGAGCAGCGTGATGGGTTCGAGGTCCGCGCCACCCGCGGCGCGCCCGAGCGCGCCCTTCGGGATGTCGCTGGCGAAGAAGGCATTGTAGTCGGCCAGGAACAGCAGGTCGAACAGCCCGCGTTCCAGCGTGCGCGCGATATCGACGTAGAAGGGCAGGCTCATCCCACCATCCGCAGGCATGGCCGGGTCCAGCCATCCCGTGGAGTGGTATCCCAGGCCCTTCACCGCCGCGCCGAGCCTGATCTTGCGTTCGCTCACCTTCGATATCTCCTCAGGATCCGCTGCGGTCGTAGCGGCTGCGTGGCCTGGCCAGGCCGAGATGGTCGCGCAGCGTCGTGCCCTGGTAGTCCTGCCGGTAGATGCCGCGGCGCTGCAGTTCCGGCACGACGAGATCGACGAAATCCTCGAGCCCGCCGGGCAGCACCGCGGGCTGGATGATGAAGCCGTCCGCGGCTTCCGTCACCAGCCATTCCTCCAGCACATCGGCGACCTGCACGGGGTCGCCGATCAGCGGGTAGGAGCCGCGCGCGCTGGAGAAACGCTGGTACAGGTCGCGCACCGTCGGCCGGTCCCGCTCCACGATCGCCCGGAAATTCCGGACCGTGGTGCGGGCGCCCAGCTCGCCGCCCGGGATCAGTTCCACGGGGAAGGGCTTGTCGAGGTCGAGATCCGGCAGGTCCCGATAGCCGATCTCGGCGGAGAGGATGGCGAGGCCGACGTCCGGATGGATCTTCGCCTGGAGATCGTCGAACTGCGCCCGCGCCTCGGCTTCCGTCCGGCCGACGATGACGGCCATGCCGGCCATCAGGCGCAGCGCATCCGGTGATCGGCCGAATTTCCGCATGCGCGCGCGGATATCGCGGCGGATCGCCTGGCATTTCTCGCGCGATTGTTCCTGCACGAAGACCGCATCCGCGATGCGCGCCGCAGTGTCCTTCCCCGTCTCCGAGGTGCCCGCCTGGAACAGCACGGGGTGGCCCTGCGGCGGGCGACGCATGTGCAGCGGACCGGTGACGGAGAAATTGTCGCCCTGGTGTTTGAGCCAGTGCATCTTCTCCGGGATCAGATAGCGGCCGCTGTCGCGGTCCATGACGAAGGCATCGTCATCCCAGCTGTCCCAGAGCCCGCGCACGACATCGACGAACTCGCCGGCGCGGTCGTAGCGCTCGCCATGCGCGAAGTGCTCGTCCCTCCCGAAATTGCGGCTGGAGGCGGCATTGCCGGTGGTGACGACATTCCAGCCGGCGCGGCCGCTGCTGAGATGGTCGAGCGAGCCGAAATAGCGGGCGAGGTTGAAGGGCTCCGTGTAGCTCGTGCTCGCGGTCGCGACGAGGCCGACGCGCAAGGTCACGGCCGACATGGCGGAGAGCAGGGTCAGCGGCTCGAAATGCGCCATGTATTGCGGCCAGCGGCCATTGGCCTTGAGGTCGCCCGGCCGGATGGCCAGCGAATCCGCCAGGAAGATCAGGTCGAACTTTCCGCGTTCCGCGGTGCGCGCCAAGTCGAGGTAATGCCTGGCATTGCTGCCGGCATCGAGTTGCGAACGCGGATGCCGCCAGGCCGCGACATGGTGGCCGGTGGCGTGGAAATGCACGGCGAGGCTCATCTGCCGTGCGGGGGATGCATCACTCATGCGTCGTCTCCGGCCGCATCGGCCTGGGGGCTTCCTCGATGGCGGGCAGGCCGAGATTCTCGCGCAGCGTCGCGCCCTCATAGGACGTGCGGAACAGGCCGCGATGCTGCAGGCGCGGGACGATATACTCGGCGAAATCAGCCAGGCTGCCGGGGGAGTGGGAGGGCAGGAAGTTGAAACCGTCGCAGGCACCGGCCTCGAACCACTCGGCGATGGTGTCCGTGACTTCATCGGCCGTGCCGACCAGGATCAGATGCTGGCCGAGGCCCACTTCCTGGCAGAGGCGCCGCACCGTCCAGCCCTGTTCGCGCGCGATGCGGATGGATTCCGAGGCGACGGAATAGATGCCGCCCGCGGCGGGTTCCGGCACCGTCTCATCCAGCATCTCCGGCGTCGCGATCGCTCCGAACTGGCGGGTGATGGTCATCAGGCTCATCAGGGGATCGACGATGTCGAGCAGCGCCTGGTGCTTGTCTCGCGCCTCGGCCGCCGTACGGCCGGTGACGACCTGGAGGCCTGGCATGGCGAGAATGCTGTCCGGCGAACGGCCGAATTTGCGCGCCCTCGCACGCAGTTCGTCCCGACCGCGGATAGCGATCTCCCGGCTGCGGGGGATGGAGTAGACGACATCGGCGAAGCGGCCGGCGAGGTCCAGCCCCTCATCGGAAGCGCCGGCCTGAACGATCAGCGGCCGCCCCTGCGGCGTGCGGGAGGCAGTGAGTGGCCCGCGCACGCGGAAGTATTTCCCGACGTGGTTGACCTCATGGACCTTGGCCGCATCGAAGAACATGCCCGATGCCTTGTCGCGGAGCAGCGCATCGCCCTCCCAGCTGCCCCAAAGGGCGAGCACGACTTCGAGGAATTCATGCGCGCGTTCGTAGCGTTCGGATTTCGAGAGCTGCTGCACGCGGTTGAAGTTCTGCGCCTCCCGCTCCGAGAAGGAGGTGACGACATTCCAGCCTGCGCGGCCGCCGCTCATATGGTCGATCGAGGCGTAGCGGCGCGCGATATGATAGGGCTCGCTGTAGGAGGTGGAGGCCGTGGCGACGAGCCCCACATGCTTCGTCAGCACCGCCAGCGCGGGCAGGATCGTCGAAGGATCAAGTTCCGCGTCACCGCTGTAGCGGCCGGCATTGCCCCTGGGTTCATCACGCGCGCGGACGGCCAGGGCATCGGCGAAGAACACCATGTCGAAGCAGGCGGCCTCGGCGATGGTGGCGAGGTTGGCGTAGTGGCTGATCTTTTCCGACGCGGCGGCGTCCACCTCCGGGTGGCGCCACGCGGCGCCGTGATACCCCATGCCCCGGATGGAGGCGCCGAGCTTGAGTTGCCTGGTCACGGACACCTCCTGGAACCTGTGGTTCCCTGATCGAACCCGGCGGCTCTTGTCATAAGCGCTGCGATGTCGCCACAAATTGTCCTGACATTAGGACATTCGAAAACGGCAGTGACAAGCGTTATCCTGGTGGTCGGGGTAGCGGTTCAAGGGCGCGCAACCGCTCGCTCGTCGGGTGGGTGCGCGGCGGCCCTTCTTTGCACTGGCCGATCTTGAGCAGAACGCCCGCCGGGTGGCCCAGGGCAAGCCGGCTGGGGTGATCTCGCCGATCGCGTTGGAGGTGGTGCGACGGATCGACGCCCTGTTCGCCATCGAGCGCAACATCAACGGCCACAGCGCCGAACAGCGCCGTGCCGTGCGACAGGCGTCGAGTGCGCCGCTGGTCGCCGACCTCGAGGGCTGGATGGGCGCCATGCTCCGCCCACCGCCACAGCTCACCGTCTCGGAATGGGCCGAGCGCCACCGCATGCTCGGCAGCCGCGCCTCCGCGGAACCCGGCCCCTGGCGCACCAGCCGAACGCCGTATCTGAAAGATGTGATGGACGCGCTGTCGGCAGTGCATCCGGCACGGCGCGTCGTGTTCATGATGAGCTGCACCCGTTTTCTCTGGACACCCATTTGTCCGAGGAGAGACCGGAACGATGATGTCCAGTATGAAAAAGATCGATCATTCTGACGCTGCTGATGGGCCTGTG
>CANJXD010000383.1 GCA_947478535.1 Acetobacteraceae bacterium | reverse complement strand
CCTCGGTCTCCGGGATATCGGGGAGGGGGCCATCGAGGTCGAAGGCCCGCGCATCGACGCCGAGCGCCACGGAGAGCGAGCCCAGCGCGCTTTCGAGATGCACGAGGCTGTCGAGCCGGCTGCGCATCGCGACCGCTTCATCCACACTGTCGGCGACGACGGTGAGGCACCCCGGCAGGATCTTTATCAGGTCCGGGTCCCGCCCCGCCGCCTTGGCCCGCGCCTTCACATCGGCGTAGTAGGCCTGGGCATCCGGCAGCGGCATCCCGGCCGCGAAGACCATCTCCGCCGTCTCCGCCGCGATCTGCCGCCCGGCATCGGAAGCCCCGGCCTGCACGATGACGGGCCAGCCCTGCACGGGCCGGGCGACGTTCAACGGACCGCGCACGGACAGCTCCGGCCCCTGGTGGTCCAGCACATGCATCCGCGCGGGGTCCCAGAAGATGCCGGCCTCGGCATCGCGGAGGAAGGCGTCATCCGCGAAGCTGTCCCACAGCCCCGTCACCACATCGTAGAATTCACGGGCGCGCTTGTAGCGTTCGCCATGCGCACGATGGACGTCGTGCCCAAAATTCCCGGCCGCATCCGGGTTTGCTGTCGTCACCAGGTTCCACCCCGCACGACCATTGGACAGGTGATCCAGCGAGGCGAATTTTCGGGCGACGTGATAGGCGTCGTTATAGGTGGTGGAGGCGGTGGCGATCAGCCCGATGCGGTCCGTCACCGCGGCGAGCGCGGGCAGCAGCGTCAGCGGGTCGAAGCTGGTGACGGTGTGGCTGCGGCGGAGTGCTTCCACCGGCATGTTGAGCAGCGCCAGGTGGTCCGCCATGAAGAAGGCATCGAACTTCGCCGCTTCCAGCCGCTGGATCAGCGTCTTCAGCTTCGGAAAACTGAAATTCGCATCCGCCCAGGCGCCAGGGTAGCGCCAGGCGCCGGTATGGATGGTGACCGGGCGCATGAAGGCGCCGAGGTGCAAGCGTCGCGGGGCCATCGTATGATCCTGGCAGGCGGGAATGGCCGGATATCCTGGCGCTGGCAGGCTGGGAAGATGCTGTGGCGGGAAGGAATGGGACGATGAGCGAGACGATCACGGGCTGGCACGCCCATATCTACTACGACCCCGCCGCGACGAAGGAGGTCGCGGCGGTGTTGCGGGACCAGATCGCGCACCGCTTCTCCGAAGCGCTGCTCGGCCGCTGGCATGATGTCCCGGTCGGCCCGCATCCGCAGGCGATGTACCAGGTGGCCTTCGCGCCCGCTCTGCTGCCCGGATTGCTGCCCTTCCTCGCGCTGCACCGCGTGGGGCTGACCGTGCTGGTCCATCCCGAAACCGGGCGCCAGCGGGCTGACCACACGGCGCATGCGCTGTGGATGGGCGCGGTGCTGGCGCTGGACACGGCGCGGCTTCCGGAATAGCGGGCGCCTCCCCAAGCGGGCCAAGGGCGCGCTATCCTCGCACACCGAGACAATGAGGTTCCGACGATGCCGTTCCTCGACCGCCGACAGATGCTCCTCGGCATGGCAGCGCTTGGTGCTGGCCACGCCCAGGCCCAGCCCACTATTTGGACGCCGAACCGGCCGATCCGAGTCGTCGTCCCGTCCCCGCCCGGCGGCCCGCCGGACCTCGTGCTGCGCGCCATCGGGCCCAAGTTGCAGGCCAGCCTCGGCCAGCCCGTGGTGACGGAAAATCGCGCCGGCGGCGCGGGGCTCGTCGGCACCGGCTATGTCGCGCGCCAGCCGGCGGATGGCTACACGTGGCTGTTCACCACGGCGTCGCACACCAACATCCCGCCCTTCAACGACAACGTGAACTACGACCCGGTGCGGGACTTCACGCATGTGACGCTCGCCGTGCAGAATTTCGGCCAGGCGCTGGTCGTGCATCCCAGCGTGCAGGCGAATTCGGCGCAGGAATTGGCGGCCCTCGCGCGGCGCGATCCCGGCAAGCTCACCTACGTCAACGCCGGCAACGGTACCGCTAGCCACATCCCGGCGGAGTTGTTCAAGACGATCACGGGCACGGACATCCTCTCCGTCCCCTATCGCGGCGTGGCGGAGGGGATGACGGACCTGCTGGCCGGGCGGATCGACATGTTCTTCGTCGGCACGCAGATCGCCCTCGAACATGTTCGCGCCGGGCGGCTGCGCTGCCTTGGCATCACCGGCGCCACGCGCTGGAAGGGCATGCCGGAAGTGCCGACGATGCAGGAACAGGGGATGGCGGGCTTCGATGTCGTCAACTGGTTCGGCCTGTGGCTGCCCGCCGGCGCGCCGGCCGAGATCGTGGCCCGCATCCACGCCGCCGTCGCCGCCGCGGTGGCGGAGCCGGATGTGCGCGCGGCCTTCGATACGCTGGGCCTCGAAGGTGTTGCCATGCCGCCCGATCGCTTCGCCGTCTTCGTCGCCGACCAGGCGCGCATCGCGCAGGAGATCGGCCGCCGCGTAAGCGGCCGCTGAACCTCCGCCAGCACAAGGACGCCGGGCCATGACCGTACTGACCGTGGCCCATTGGGGCGTCTATGAGGTGGAGATGGCCGGGGGCGAGGCCGTCGCGCTGCACCCCTTCCGCGACGACCCCGATCCCTCGCCGATCGGCCTGCACATGCTGGCGCCGGAGTTGGAAAGGCTGCGCGTCCGCCGCCCTTCCATCCGCCAGGGCTGGCTGGAGGGCCGCGCGCGGGAGGGCAGGGGGCGGGAGCCCTTCGTCGAGGTGCCCTGGGATACCGCGCTCGATCTGGTGGCGGGGGAGGTGCGGCGCGTGATCGCCGGGCACGGCAACCGCGCGGTCTTCGGCGGGTCCTATGGCTGGTCCAGCGCCGGGCGCTTCCACCATGCGCAGAGTCAGGTGCATCGCTTCCTCAACAGCCTCGGCGGCTATGTCCGGAGCAATGACAGCTACAGCCTCGGCGCCGCGCGCGTGCTGATGCCGCATATCGTGGGGCCGATGGAGGACCTGATGACCCGCCACACCGCCTGGTCGGTGATGGAACAGCACACGACGCTGTTCGTCACCTTCGGCGGCGTGCCCGCGAAGAACGCGCAGATCAGCCAGGGCGGCGCCATGGAGCATCGCGTCCCCAGCGGTCTGCGCCGCATGGCGGAAGCTGGCTGCCGCTTCGTCAACATCAGCCCGACGCGCGATGACCTCGACACCGGTGCCGATTTCGAATGGCTGCCGATCCGCCCGAACACGGACACCGCCCTGATGCTGGCGCTGGGGTTCGTGCTGCTGCGCGATGGCCTGCACGATGCCGGCTTCCTCGCCACCCATGCGGTGGGGTTCGAGCACTACGCCGCCTATCTCCGCGGCGAGGCGGATGGCCAGCCGAAGACGCCGGATTGGGCGGCCGCCATCACCGGGGTGCCCGCCCCGCGCATCGAGGCGCTGGCGCGGGAGATGGCGGGCGCGCGGACCATGCTGAACATCGCCTGGGCGCTGCAACGCGCCCATCACGGGGAACAGCCCTTCTGGGCACTCGTCGCACTGGCCGCGATGCTGGGGCAGGTGGGGCTGCCCGGCGGAGGCTTCGGCCTCGGCTATGGCGCCACCAACCTGATGGGCAGCCCGCATGCCCGTTTCAGCGGGCCAACCCTGCCGCAAGGCCACAACCCCGTGCGGGAGTTCATTCCCGTGGCCCGTATCGCCGATATGCTGCTGAATCCGGGCGCGCCCTTCACCTACAACGGCGCCATCCACGCCTATCCCGATATCCGCCTCGTCTATTGGGCCGGCGGCAATCCCTTCCACCACCACCAGGACCTCAACCGTCTGACGCAGGCCTGGGAGCAGCCGGAGACGGTGGTGGTCCATGAACAATTCTGGACCCCGGCCGCGCGCATGGCTGACATCGTCCTGCCCGCGACGACGACGCTGGAGCGCGAGGATATCGGCTACGCCAACCGCGAAAGCCACATGGTCCACATGCCCGCCGTGAAGCGCCCGGTGGGCGAGGCGCGGGACGATTACGCGATCTTCGCCGACCTCTCCCGCCTTCTGGGCAGCGAGGCCCGCTTCACCGAGGGCCGCGCCGCGGCTGACTGGCTGCGCCACCTGTATGAGGAAAGCCGGGTCCGCGCCGCCAAGGCTGGCGTCCCCCTGCCGGATTGGGACGGCTTCCGGCAGGCCGGGCTGGTGGAGATCGCGCCCCCTGCCGCGCCCCCCGTCTTCCTCTCGGAATTCCTCGCCGACCCGGAGGCCAATCCCCTCGCCACACCCTCGGGGAAACTGGAAATCTTCAGCGAGACCATCGCCGGCTTCGCCATCGATGACTGCCCCGGCCACCCTGTCTGGCGCGCCCCCGCGGAATGGCTCGGCGCGGCGGAGGCGGCGCGGCACCCGCTGCACCTGATCTCGGACCAGCCGGTGACGCGCCTGCACAGCCAGCTCGATGCCAGCCCGCTGGTGGCGGCGGACAAGGTGGCGGGCCGCGCGCCGCTCTGCCTGAACCCCGCCGATGCCGCCGCGCGCGGGCTGGTCGATGGGCAGCTCATCCGTGTGTTCAACGATCGCGGTGCCTGCCTCGCCGGGCTGCGCGTCACCGATGCGGTGATGGCAGGCGTCGCCCGGCTGTCCACCGGCGCCTGGTTCGACCCGGGGCCGGAGGGGCTGGAACGCCATGGCAATCCGAATGCGCTGACGCTGGATATCGGTGCGTCCGGCCTCAGCCAGGGCTGCATCGCGCAGACCTGCCTGGTGCAGGTCGCCCCCGCCACCGCGGCGCCCCGCATGGAGGCGCATGACCTGCCGATGCTGATCGCCGCCGCGTAGCCCTGCCTTTTGTTGTCCCCCTTGGGTCTCCCCCTTGGTCAGGCCGCCCGGCGCGCCGGCTCGAAGCGCGGCGTTGTCTCGACCAGCTCGCTGAGGCCCAGTGCCTCCAGCGCCGCCGCGGTCTGCTCCGCCACCGCGGCCGAAAGGGCGAGCACATCCGCTGGCAGGCGGTGCGCCGTGGTGGCCAGGGCTTGCAGGATGGACGGGTTTGCCACCAGCAGGTCACCGGGCTTCAGGTCCCGAAGCAGGTCGCCAGCGAGGCTACCGCGACGGTCGATCACCGGCAGGCCCAGCGCCCGCGGCACCAGCACGCCGAACAGGCAGCCTTCCGCCTCATGCGCCGGCACCGCCAGCACCACCCTCTGCCGATCCCGCAGCGCATGCGCCCAGCCATCCGCCTCATCGAGCAACCGGCGGAGCGGCCGGGGCGCCAGCACGGGCCAGCCCGCCCCGCCGGGTGCCGCGAAGCTGAAGGCGGAGACGCCCCGGCCCAGCGCGTCTCCCACGATGCGCGCCCAATCGCCGAGGCGGGGATGCAGCACCAGATGGCCCTGGACGCTTCGTTCATGCAGGTGGAACAGCCGGCTGGCCGCCGCCGCCGCATCGATCAACCCATCGAGGCCGAGGCCCAGACCCTCCGCCCCCAGCGATAGGTCGGCGGGCCAGCGGGCCACCTCCGCTGCTGGGGGCAGGCGGCCTATATGGCGTGCGATGGCCTCGGCCAGCAGCGGGCGCAGGATTCTCAGCAGGGCAGCCTGCGACAATTCCAGGGAAACCAGCGGCGATTCCATGCGGCGGGACCTTCAAGATCACGCCGACTGGACCCTGTTTCCGTGAAGATTGGGTTAACCGCTGGCGGGTGCGATCTTCGCGAACTCCACCGCCATCCGCGCCACCGCCGTCGCAATGGCCGTGGCGTTCTGCAGGTCGATGGTGCCGGG
>CANJXD010000382.1 GCA_947478535.1 Acetobacteraceae bacterium | reverse complement strand
CGCTGGGCCAGAAGGCGACGGACCCGAAGGGCGACTTCGGCGGGTGGTTCTGCCCCTGCCATGGCAGCCACTACGATACCTCCGGGCGCATCCGGAAGGGGCCGGCGCCGGCGAACCTCGCGGTTCCCCAATACAACTTTACTTCTCCCACCCATATCCGGATCGGCTGACGCAGGCCGGGCGCGGCACCCGCCGCGCCCGCCAGTCGCCCCCGCAACCCCCGAGGCGCCAGGCACGATGGCCATCGGCCTTCACGACAGCAGCTTCACGAACCCCGTCATCCGCTGGATCGACCAGCGCATGCCGGTGTTCACCATGATGCAGAAGGAGTACGGGACGTTTCCGACGCCCCGGAACTTCAACTACTTCTGGAACTTCGGCGCCCTCGCCATGGTCACGCTGGTGATCATGATCGCGACCGGCATCTTCCTCGCGATGAACTACACGGCGCATACCAGCATGGCGTTCGACAGTGTCGAGCGCATCATGCGGGACGTGAACTACGGCTGGCTGCTGCGCTATGTGCACGCCAACGGCGCCTCGATGTTCTTCATCGTGGTGTACATCCACATGTGGCGTGGCCTGTACTACGGGTCCTACAAGGCGCCGCGGGAATTGCTGTGGATCCTGGGCGTCGTCATCTTCCTGCTGATGATGGCGACGGCCTTCATGGGCTACGTTCTGCCCTGGGGCCAGATGTCCTTCTGGGGCGCCACGGTCATCACCAACCTGTTCAGCGCCTTCCCCATCGTCGGCGAGAGCATCGTTACGCTGCTGTGGGGCGGCTTCTCGGTCGACAACCCGACGCTGAACCGCTTCTTCAGCCTGCATTACCTCATGCCCTTCGTGATCGTGGGCGTGGTGTTCCTGCACGTCGCCGCGCTGCACATCACGGGGTCCAACAACCCGCTGGGCATCGAGCCCAAGGGCCCGCAGGACACGCTGCCCTTCCACCCCTACTATACGGCGAAGGATAGCTTCGGCCTGGTGGTCTATTTCATCGTCTTCGCCGCGCTGGTGTTCTTCGCGCCGAACTACCTCGGCCACCCCGACAACTACATCCCGGCCAACCCGATGGTGACGCCGGCGCATATCGTGCCGGAATGGTACTTCCTGCCGTTCTATGCCGTGCTGCGGGCGGTGCCGGACAAGCTGGGCGGCGTGCTGCTGATGTTCGGCTCCATCGCGGTGCTGTTCGTCCTGCCCTGGCTCGACACCTCCCCGGTGCGGTCCATGCGCTTCCGGCCGATCGCCAAGTGGGCGCTGATGCTGTGGGGCGTCGCCTTCGCGGTGCTGCTCTGGGCTGGCGGCAAGCCGGCTGAGGGCCAATACATCCTGATCGCCCGGATCGCGACGGCCTACTACTTCGCCTACTTCCTGGTGATCCTGCCCCTGCTCGGCCGCCTGGAGCGGCCCCTGTCGCTGCCCGAGAGCATCGCCAAGCCGGTCCTTCGGGGCGGTGGGCCATTGCCCGCCGGCGCTGCGGCCCAGCCGATGGAGAAGGCGTGATGCGCGGCATTCGCAACCTGATTGGCGCGCTGGTCCTCGGCGTCGCCAGCCTCGCCACTGTGACCCCGGCGCGGGCCGCCGGGGGGGCGATCGAGATCCCCTCCGTCGGCTTCAGCTTCCAGGGCATCTTCGGCACCTATGACCGCGGGTCGCTCCAGCGCGGCTTCCAGGTTTACAAGGAAGTCTGCTCCGCCTGCCATTCGATGCGGCAGCTGTCGTATCGCAACCTGTTGGAGATCGGGCTGAGCGAGGCGCAGGCGCGTGCCATCGCGGCGTCCGTGCAGGTGCCGGATGGCCCGAACGACCAGGGCGAGATGTTCGAGCGCCCGGGCCGCCTGTCCGACCGCTTCCGCCGCCCCTTCGCCAATGATCAGGCGGCGCGCGTGTCGAATAACGGCGCCCTGCCGCCCGACCTGTCGGTGATGGTCAAGGCGCGCGCTGCAGGGGCGGACTACATCCATGCCCTGCTGACCGGCTACAGCGACCCGCCCGCCGGGTTCACGCTGATGGACGGCATGAACTACAACAAGTACTTCGACGGCCATCAGATCGCGATGCCGAATGTGCTGAACCCCGATCAGGTGGAATACGCCGACGGCACCTCCGCCACGGTGGACCAGATGGCGCGCGATGCCGCCACCTTCCTCGCCTGGGCGGCGGAGCCGGAGGCTGAACAGCGCCGCGCCATGGGCGTCCGGATCATGATCTTCCTGATCATCCTCGCCGGCCTTGCGTACGGCGTGAAGCGGAAGGTCTGGGCCGACGCCCACTGACCGCCCGGTCATCCGCCACCGACGCGAAGGGCCACCCCGCAGGGGGTGGCCCTTTTGCGTTGCGGGGTGCGCGCGGCGGGGGCGACGCCGTTTGGGGTTCTGTCAGAACGATCCGCCGCGTGGCGAGGCCTGGCTGACCGAGCGCATCCCGCCTCCGGCCGTTTCCTCGACCCAGACCGCCATCGCCACCGCCAGCATTTCCGACGGGATCCGCGGCATGCAGGGCGTCTCACGGGAGGTGGAGGACGCGCTGGATGCCATCAACCAGGCGCTGGGCGCGATCCAGGACAGCGCCACCACCGTCGCCCTCGCGGCGTAAAAGCAGACGGTGGCGACGAGCGACATCACCCCCAGCCTGCAGACCGCCGCCGAGGGCGTGGCCTGATTCGTCTTCGCTTCAGGGGGCTTGCGCTATGCTGCCGGGGTGATCGCGGAGGCGGTGGCCATGGCTGTGTTGATTGTGGGCGCGGGCCCGGTCGGGCTCGCCCTGTCGCTGGCCCTGCGGCGGCAGGGGATCGCGGCGCGGCAGGTCGACAAGGCGCCGGCGCCCTCCCCCTGGTCCCGCGCGCTCGGCATCCAGGCGCGGACGCTGGAAGCGCTGGCGCCGCTCGGCGTCGCCGGGCCGATCGAGGCGGCGGCGTTGCGGCCCAAGGGGGTGACCTTTCACCTCGGCGGCGCGGCGCCGGGGCTGGACTTCACGCATCGCCGGCACCCGGGCTTTCCCTCCATGGTCATCCTGCCGCAGGCGGAGACGGAACGGCTGCTGGCAGAGGCGCTGGCCCTGGCCGGGGCGCCGCCGGTGGAGCGTGGGGTGGAACTGATGGCGCTCGACCCTGCCTCGGGCGCGGTGAGGCTGCGCGATCCCGCGGGGCGGGAGGAGACAGCGCGGTATGACGCCGTGCTGGGCTGCGATGGTGCCCATAGCGCGGTGCGGAAGCTGGCCGGCATTCCCTTCGAGGGCGCGGCCTACCAGGACCCCTTCGTGCTGGCGGATGGGCTGGTGGAAGGGCTGGCACCGCGACGGCTGCACATGTTCCCCGGCATCGGTTCGGCCGGCTTCGTCTTCCCCCTGCCCGGCGGCGCCTGGCGGGTGGTGGCGGCGCTGCCGAAGGGCAGCCCGATTCCGGCACAGGATGACATCGCGCCCTTCCAATTCCCCGGCATGCGCTTTCACGACCCGTTCTGGTGGAGCGTCTTCGGCATCAGCCACCGCCTCGCCGCCCGCTATCGGGAAGGCCGCGCCGTGCTGCTGGGGGATGCCGCGCATATCCATTCCCCGGCCGGCGGGCAGGGGATGAACCTCGGCATCCAGGATGCCTGTTCGCTGGCACTCGCCTTGCCGAAGGGCGATGCCGCGCTGGCCGCCTGGGCCACGGCGCGGCGGGATGTGGCGGGGCTGGTGATCCGCCGCAGCGATGCGATGACGCGGATGATGCTCGGCGCCAGCGTGCCGGCACGGCTGCTGCGAGGCTTGATGCTGCGGGTGATGCCGCGCCTGCCCCCCGCCCGAAGGCGCTTCGAGGCGGCGCTGGCCGGGCTGGATTATCCCGGTTTCGCGGGTTGATGCATGGCGGCGGAGGCTGGGCTAGAAGCCGCACCGCAAGCCAGGAGAGTGTCCCGCATGTCCGACCCGATCACCCCCGTCATCGGCCTCATCGGCGGGTCGGGCCTGTACGACATTCCGGGGCTTGAGGACCGCGCCTGGAAGCGCGTCGAGAGCCCCTGGGGCGAGCCTTCGGATGAGATCCTGCATGGCCGGCTGGGTGACGTTCAGGTGCGCTTCCTGCCCCGGCATGGGCGCGGGCACCCGACGCCGCCGTCGCGGCTGAACTACCGGGCGAATATCGATGCGATGAAGCGGGCGGGCTGCACGGACATCATCTCCCTCTCCGCCGTCGGATCGCTGCGGGAGGACCTGCCGCCCGGGCATTTCGTGATCGTCGACCAGTTCATCGACCGCACCTTCGCGCGGGAGAAATCCTTCTTCGAGACCGGCTGCGTCGGCCATGTCTCCGTGGCGCATCCGGTCTGTCCGCGGCTTGGCGATGCGTTGGAAGCCTCGGCGCGCAGCCTCGGCCTGCCGGTGACGCGGGGCGGGACCTACCTGGTGATGGAGGGGCCGCAATTCTCCACCAAGGCGGAAAGCCTGCTGTATCGCCAATGGGGCTGCGCCGTGATCGGCATGACCAACATGCCGGAAGCCAAGTTGGCCCGCGAGGCGGAGCTTTGCTACGCGACCGTCGCGATGGTGACGGATTTCGATTGCTGGCACCCGGACCATGACGCGGTGACGGTGGACCAGGTGGTGAAGGTGCTGTTTTCCAACGCCGATCGCGCGCGGGCTCTGGCCGCGGATGTGGTGCCGCGCCTCGGCGCCCCGCGGGGCCCGTGCCCGGCCGGGTGCGACCGGGCGCTGGACCACGCGCTGATCACGGCGCCGGACAAGCGGGACCCCGCGCTACTGGCGAAGCTGGATGCGGTGGCGGGGCGGGTGCTGTAGGGGCCCGGAGCGGGGGCTACCCCTCCCCCTCCTCGGCATAGGGATTGTCTGTGCCGCGGAGGTTGAGGCGGATCGGGACGCCGGGCATGTCGAAGGCCTCGCGGAAGGAATTCACGAGGTAACGGCGGTAGTCTTCCGGCAGCTGGTCGGCGCGGGTGCCGAAGACGACGATGGTGGGCGGGCGGGCCTTGGGCATGGTGGCGTAGCGCAGCTTGATGCGCTTGCCTTCCACCAGCGGCGGCTGGTGGCGTTCCTTCATCACCTCGAACCAGCGGTTCAGTTCCCCGGTACCGACGCGGCGGTTCCACACCGCATGGGCCCCGCGCACGGTGGGCAGCAGCCGATCCAGGCCCCGGCCATTGGCGGCGGAGATCGGCACTACGGGGATGCCCTTCATCTGCGCGAAGCTCGCGGTCAGCACATCATCGAGCCGCTTGCGGCAGGCGGTGCGGTCCTCGACCAGGTCCCATTTGTTCAGCGCGATCACCACGGCGCGGCCTTCGCGTTCCGCGAGGCGGGCGATGCGGAGGTCCTGTTCCTCCATGCCCAGCAGGGCATCGAGGACGA
Source organism: Acetobacteraceae bacterium (assembly GCA_947478535.1). The sequence continues at coordinate 438 of CANJXD010000382.1, read as the reverse complement.
GGATGACGACCTCCGCTTCCTTCAGCGCGGCGATCGAGGCGCCGGTGGACATCTTCTCGAGCGATTTCTCGATGCGGGCCTGTTTGCGCAGGCCAGCGGTGTCCACCAGGCGAATGGCGCCGACCTCGTCGCGGATCTCGACGGCGATGGAATCGCGCGTCAGGCCGGGCTCCGGCCCCGTGATCATCCGCTCCTCGCCCAGCAGGGTGTTGAGCAGGGTGGATTTGCCGGCATTCGGGCGGCCGATGATGGCAAGGCGCAGCGGGCGTTCGCGGTCTTCGCGCCGGCGGCGGGGCTCGGCCTGCAGGCGGTCCCGCACCTCGTCATGCAATTCGCCGAAGCCGTCGCCATGTTCGGCGGAGACGGGGATGGGGTCGCCGAGGCCGAGTTCGTAGGCCTCCATCGCGCTTTGCAGGCCAAGCCGCCCCTCGGCCTTGT
>CANJXD010000381.1 GCA_947478535.1 Acetobacteraceae bacterium | reverse complement strand
GTTGTTCATGCGCGGGAACGCCATGTCCGGCGCGCCGATCATCAGCGGTACGAACCAGTTGCCGAAGCCACCGATCAGCGCCGGCATGATGACGAAGAACACCATGATCAGGCCGTGGGCGGAGACGTAGGAATTCCACATCTGGCCATCGGAGAAAATCTGCATCCCCGGGCTCGCCAGCTCGATGCGCATGAGCAGCGACAGGCCGATGCCGATGATCGCGGCGAACAGGGCAAACCCGATATAGAGGGTGCCGATGTCCTTGTGGTTGGTGGAATACAGCCACCGCGCCACGAAACCGGGCGCGTGGTGTTCGTCGTGGTGGTCGTGCGCGTCGTGTGCCGCGGTCGCCATCGGGATCTGTCCGCTTCTCGTGTTGGCTCTGGGGCCCGCCGTTACCGGCGGACCTCGGCGACGTTAAGGGAGGAGGGAGCCGCTTCCGCTGCCAGCGCCACCGGCGCGCCCGGGGGCAGGCCTTCGGCGAAGCGGGTGCGGGCCTGGGCAACCCAGGCATCGATTTCAGGCCGCGGCACGGCGCGCACCACGATCGGCATGAACCAGTGGTTGGTCCCGCAGATCTGGTTGCACTGGCCGTAGAAGGTGCCAACCCGGTCGGCTCGCATCCAGGTCTCAATGGTCCGGCCCGGGATCGAGTACCTCTGCACGCCCAGCGAAGGGACGAAGAAGCTGTGGATCACGTCCTGCCCGGTGGTGAGGATGCGGATATTGGCGCCCACCGGAATGACCAGGGGGTTGTCCACTTCCAGGTTCCGCATCTGGCCCGGCGTCAGGTCAGCGGTCTGCACGGGATAGCTGTCGAAGTTGAAGGCCCCGTTCTCGGGGTAGGCATAGTGCCAGTACCATTGCCGGCCCTGCACGTTGATCGTCAGCTCCGCGTCCACCGCCCGGTCCTGGTAGTAGATCAGGCGGAAGGACGGGATGGCGATCACCACCAGGATCAGCACCGGGATCACCGTCCAGGCGATTTCCAGCCCCGTGTGGTGGCTGGTGCGGGACGGCGTCGGGTTCACGCTCTCGCGGAACTTCCACACCACATAGACCAGCAGCAGGAACACGAAGATCGTGATGACCACGATGATCCACAGGACCAGCGTGTTGAAGGACGAAATCGCGTCCTTGATCGGACCGCCCGATTCCTGGAGGCCCATGCCCCAGGGAACCGGCGCGCCGACCATGCCGCCGCCCGCGCCTTGCGCGAAGGCCGCGCCCGCGCCCAAAACCAGCGCCAGCGTAGCCAACAGGAAGGCGCCGGAGGCGCGTCCTGCCAATTCCCTCATCGCACTGATCACGTGCTGCATCCCGTCGTCCCACGGGCGCGCGAGGCGCGCCCTGATTCTTTCCCCAAACGCACCCCGGCCGCAGCGGATGCCCCGCCCGCGGCCATAGGCACACCAAGCCCCCCGCCGAGGCGGATCGGCATGCCGCGCGGGCGACCATAGTTGCCGGTGCCGCACCGCACAAGTGATGGCGCCGCCCCAGCCCGCAAGATCACCGCCTGCAACAGCGAGAGACCTATGCATTTGTTAACGCGACAATAAGGGAAAGGTCCGCAGCACCCTACCTGGCCGCCCCTGTCCTGGCGCGACTCCTCGGAACAGGCCAACGAAAGGCCGGACGTCTCAGGCCGCGACGGCCAGTGCCTCGGCCGGCCGATTGCCCACCCGGACGAGCGTAAACAGCCCCGCGGGCTGGCAGGGCTCGATCGCCTCCACCTGCACCAGCGCCGGGTCCAGCAGGTCCCGCATCGCGAAATCGGGGTGCCAGCCCAACAGCCGCGACAGCGGCGCCATCGCGCGTTCCACCCACCAGCGCGGCCCATCCTCCGCCGCGAAGTGGTTGACGAACAACAGATGTCCGCCTGGGCGCACCACCCGCGACATCTCCGCGTAAAGCTTCTTCGCATTCGGCACGACGCTGGCCGTGAACATCGCCACCGCAATGTCGAAGGCGCCATCGGCGAAGGCCATGTGCTCCGCATCCATCTCCGCCAGGCCGACGACGTGGCCAAGGCGTTCCGCGCGCACACGCTCCGCCGCCTTTTCCAGCATTTCCCGGGAAAGATCGACGCCGACCACCCGCTTGTCCCCGCGATACAGCGGCAAGGCCAGGCCGGTGCCGACCCCCACTTCGAGGACCCGGATGCCCGGCAGGCGGTTCACCTCGGCCACGGCGCGGCGACGCCCGAAGGCGGAAACGCCGCCGAAGACGGCATCATAGACACCCGCCCATCGACGGTAGGCGTTCCTCACCCCGTCCGCATCGAGCGCGGCGCGTGGGTGGTCACGGTCGGGGGTATCGGTGCGGATGGTCATACCTGGCCAATGTCAGGGGGGGTGAGTGACCGGCTAGTCCCAAACCGCCGGGTCGCGCAAGCGCTCAGATGAATGGATGGTTATGCGGTTCAATTCAAGTCGCTCCGCGTCAGCCCTTCCGCGCCGGCTTCGCGCCTGCCGGCGCCGCCACCAGGATGCCGCCGGCGGCGATGATGACCGCGCCGGCCAATGTCCAGATATCCGGCCAGTCTCCAAAGATCAGCACGCCCGCCAGGCCCGCCCACAGCAGCTGGGTATAGGACATCGGTGCGAGAAGGGAGGCCGGCGCCCGCGCGAAGGCCAGCACCATCAGCGAATGCCCGGCAGCCCCCAGCACGCCGAGCAGCACGAAAAGCGGCCAGTCCCACGCCGCTGGTGTCTGCCACACGAAGGGCTGCGCCAGGCTGGTCAGGACCGTCGCGGCAATGCCCGTGTGGATGAAAGTCGTGTAGGGGTTGTCGATCAAAGCGAGGCGCCGCGTCAGCAGGGTGTAGGCGGTGTTCGCGCAGGCCGTGATGAGCGGCAGCAGCATCGCCGGGTGCATCGGCTCCCCGGTCAGGAAGGGCGGGCGGATGACGACGCAGACCCCGACCAGCCCAAGCCCAACCCCGAGCCACCGGCGCGCCGAGACCTTCTCCCCCAGCCAGAACGCGGCCAGCGCCACGGTCATCACCGGCGCGGCGAAGGACACCGCCGTCGTGTCGGCCAGCGGAATATAAACCAGCGCTGTCGAAAAAGCGGCATTCGCCGCCGCCAGCAACGCGCTGCGCAGCGTCTGCAACACCGGCGCCCGCGTCGCGAAAGGCACCCGCCCGGTGGAGACCCTGAGCGCCACCACCACCAGGATGGTATGGAACAGGAAGCGCACGAACATCAGTTGCGGCACCGCGTAGCGGGTCAGCAGGATCTTCAGCAGCGAATCCATCGAGACGAAAAGCGCGAGCGCCGCGAGTTGCAGCAGCACGCCCTGGAAGGTGCGGGACATTGGCGTCCGTAGGTCACTGCACCCAGTGTGCCATCCCAAGCCCGGCGGTCCAACCACCCAGCGAGGCGCCATGGCGAAGGAGGGGGGGGGTGAGGCCCGCGTGAAACACCCGAAACCAAGCATCCGTCGCCAGGCGGCAATACAAGCATTACACGAATCGGTGCATGAGACTTCAACCCGACCCTTGAGGGCTGCCCGATGAAGTGGAACGCCTTGCAGACCGCGGCCAAGACCAACGGCCAGCTGGTCTTCGCCATGAACCAGTCGCAGACGCCGGCGATGACGGAGCCCGGCCCCTGGGGCACCTCCACCGACGGCTATTGCATCGGCCTCGCCGCCACCTGGATCTCCCTGCAATACCAGGCGAAGAACTTCCCCTTCGATGCCAGCCCGGCCTGCGACAACCCGCCCTGGAAATCCACCATGGCGCAGACCCTGTCAGACACCACGGTTGCCGCGAAATGGCTGGATTACTGGAAGGCCGCGACCGAGCCCTTCCAGCTTCGCCTGTCCGACGGGCTGCGCGGGCGGCGGGAGACGATGCTGACCGGGGCCTTCGTCCATTCCATCGTGGCCCAGGCCTATGGCTGCTACGGCATCACCGTCACCGGCACCGGCGGCAGCCACGCCATCGCGGTGCGGCACGGGCAGGACAACCGCATGCATTTCTTCGATGCGAATTTCGGACACTTCGTCGTGCAGGACCACACCAGGCTCAAGGCCTTCCTCGACTGGTACTGGAAGGCCTCCGGCTACGACAACAATTTCCTGGAAAAGACCGTGGCGGTCACCGGCATCCGGCCGCCGATCCAGGCTTGATCGTAAAAAAGCCCGGCGGAGGGTCCGCCGGGCCTTCGGAAGCTTCGCCTTCGGCGTGGTTTCAGGCGGCGTCTTCGCGCCGGTCGCGGGCCTTCACATAGGCGACAGCGGCGTGCTGGCTGCAATAGGGCTTGCCGGACATCGCATCGCCCGAGCAGAAGCGGAAATCGGGTGTCCCCGGCTCGCCGATCGGCCAGCAGCAGGACCGCGCGGCGCCCAGCCGCGGGAAGGACCGGACCACGGTGGTCGGCGGCGAAGGTGCCGTCATCGGCGCCGGTGCCGGGGGAGGCGGTGCGCCGATCGGCAGAGTGTTGCGCGGCGCGATGGGCGCCGTCCGCACCGGGCGCGGCGCCGCGACCTGCGGCTTTTCCGCCACCGCATCACGGCGGATCGGACTCGGCCTTGCCGGCAGGTTCAGGCGATGTGCCTTGCCCACCACCGCGTTCTTGGACACGCCCATCCTGCGTCCGATCTCGGCGGTGGAGTGACCCTCCGCCCAGAGCGCCCGAAGGCGTTCAATCGCTTCTGCCGACCAATCCATTGCGCCGTCTCCGCCTAGCCCCGACACAACATAGAGTAGGACAAGGAGGGGGTGACCACAAGTTGTAGCAGGGGGCTTGACTCACGATTCCTGTGGACAGAGCCGCGCCTCCAGGCGGCCCTGCCCAAGGGGTGAGCGGATTCTCAGAACAACAGACCCTTCCTGAGCAGACCGTGAACGCCCTTCTCCCCATTCACCGTCTGCGTCACCCGAAAATCCACCGCCAGCGAGCAGAGTTGATAGGCATCGGCGGCGGAGACGTTCATCCGCGCGACGATGAAGGCGATCATCTCCCGCAGCGCCTGCTTCATCGCGAGGTCGAGATCCTCGTTCAGCCCCATCGAGATGTAATGCGTCTTGGTCTCCGCCTTCGGGAAGGCGAGCAGCGGGTCCTTCACACCGCCGCCCTTTTCCAGCGTCAGGCGGAAATGCCCGGTCAGGCAGATCTCCAGTGCATTGATGCAAACCTCGCCATCGCCCTGCACGCCATGACCGTCCCCGGCCGAGAAATTCGCACCCGGCACATGCACGGGCAGCCACAGCGTGGTGCCCGCCGTCAGTTCCTTGTTGTCGAGGTTGCCGCCATGCGCGCGCGGCTCCTTGGTGCTGATCGCCCCCCAGGCCGGCGGCGGGGCCACGCCCATCACCCCGAAGAAGGGGCTGAGCGGCAGCGTCACGCCGGGGCCAACGGGCACCGTGCCCGTCATCGCGGCCTTGTCCACCGGGATATGCAGCATGCGGTGATAGGGGAAATCCTCCGGCAGCGTCCCCCCCAGCGGCCGAAACCCGCAAAAACCCCAGTCGCAGCCGAGGTCGATGCGCTCGATGTCGATCCGCAGCGCGTCGCCGGGTTCAGCGCCAGCGACCGCGACGGGCCCGGTCAGGATATGCGGGCCGAGTCGCGGCGGCTTTGCGGCATGGATCGCGCGCAGCTTCTCCGGCACCACCAGGCCCGACTCGGGGCCCGGCATGATCTCCGGCGCGCCGGAGACACATTCAAGGATGACGAGGTCGCCGCTCGCGACGGTGATGAGCGGGGCATAGCTCGCATCGAAGGTGCCCCAGCGAACGGTGTCGGGCTTGGCGAGGATACTATGGGTCTGGGCCATGGACGG
>CANJXD010000380.1 GCA_947478535.1 Acetobacteraceae bacterium | reverse complement strand
CGAATCGCGCGCAGGATGCGCTGCTGCTACTGGAACTCGCGGCCGAGGCGCGGCATGGCCCAGCCTTCACCGCCCTCGCCCGCCTCTATGACCCCGCGAGTTTCCAGCGCGGCGGCGCGCTCTCCGCCCCCAATGCCATCAAGGCCGCGGAGTTGTGGCGGGATGCAGAGCGCGCGGGCGATGCCGCCGCCACTGCCCCCCGCGCCGCGCTGCGGCAACGCTTGCAGGATGCGGCGCGTGGCGGTGATACCTTGGCTGACCTCGCGCTCCGGGATTTCTGGCCATGATGCGTCGCCTCGCCCTTCTGCTGCTCGGCCTGGCGCTGCTGCTGGGCACGGCTGCCGCGCAGCAGGCCGCGCGCCGCGCCTTGCTGATCGAGGGCAAGCAGACGCTGACGCAGAAGGTGCTGGCGCGGCCCGGCGCAACGCTGCACGCAACGCCCGGCGCGGCGCAGGGCAGCCCCGTGCCCGGCTTCACCCTGTTCCACGTCTATGCCCGCCAGGGCAGCGGCGCCGATGCCTGGATCGAGGTCGGCCGCGACGCCCAGGGCACCACCGAGGGCTGGATGCGGGAGGAACGCTCCCTCCCCTGGAACCAGACCATGGTGCTCGCCTTCACCAACCCCGCCGGGCGGGAACGCACCATGTTCTTCGCCGAGGGCCCGGTGCTGCGACGCATCATCCTCTCGCGTGACATGCCCGCCGCCGCGGCCGAGGTGCGCCGCGCGCAGGACAACCGCCTGGTGGCGCTGGAGCCCGAGACCTTCGTCGATATCAGCCGCAATTTTTACCTGTTGCCCGTGCTGTCGGCGGAGGAAGTGGAGAACGAACGGGGCGAGCGGATGCGGCTGCTCGAAGTCGCCTCCGCCCCGGCGGAGCGCCGCGCCGCGCCGCCGCCGCGCGATGGCCTCGCGGATTTCCGGGGTGCGCTGGTCTTCGTGGTGGATACCACGGTGTCCATGCAGCCCTATCTCGACCGCACGCGGGAAGCGATCCGCAACGTCATGGCGCGGATCGGCGACACAGCGCTCAGGGACCGCTTCCGGTTCGGCCTCGTCGCCTATCGCGATGACCTCGGCGGCAACCAGGCACTGGAATACGTCACGCGCACCTATGCCCGCGCCGATTTCAACCAGCCCCCCACCGCCGTGCTGCCCCGCATCGCCGAAGCCGCCGCCGCGACCGAAAGCAACGAAGGCTTCGACGAGGATGGGATCGCCGGCCTGCGCGCCGCGCTCGATGCGGCGGATTGGGGCACACTCGGCGGGCGCTTCATCATCCTCGTCACCGATGCCGGGACGCGGGATGCGTCGGACCCGCGGTCTTCCACCCGCCTCGGCATCCCGGAAATCCGGGACCTGCTGAAGCAGCAGCAGATCGCCACCTTCGCCGTGCACCTGCTGACACCGGAGGGCCGCAACAACCACGCCCGCGCCCGCAGCCAGTGGCGCGAATTGGCCCGCTTCGGTGGCGCGGCGGAGCCCTTCTACTACCCGATCCCGAATGGCGAGGTCGCGGCCTTCGGCCAGACCGTGGAACAGATCACGGACGCCCTGCTGCGCCAGGTCGCGGCCGTGACGAATACGCCGCTCGCCCAGTTGCGGGGAGGGCCATCCGCGGCGCCGGTGGCGCAGATCGACCAGCAGGTGGATGTGGTGGGCCAAGCGATGCGGCTTGCCTATCTCGGCCGGGTGCGGGAAGCGGCAGCGCCCGATATCGTCCGCAGCTTCACCACGGACCGGGACCTTGCCGATGCCAACCGGGCCAATCTCGATGTTCGCATCCTGCTGAACCGCGACCAGCTTTCGGACCTGCGGAGCGCGCTGCGGATCGTGATCGATGAGGCGAATGCCGGCCGCCGCACGCCGCAGACGGTCTTCGCCAATATCCGCAACGCCGCGCTTTCCGCCGCGCGCGACCCGCGCCGTATCGGCAGCCTGGATCGGCTGGGTGGCGTCTTCGGCGAATACCTCGATGGCCTGCCCTATCGCAGCCAGGTGATGGAGTTGACGGAGCGGGACTGGCTGGAGTTGCAATCCGGTGGCCAGCGGGAATTGCTGAACGCGCTGGAAGCGAAGCTGCGGCTGTATGAGGAATACGCCCGCACCCCCGCGCTGTGGACGCAACTCGGCAGCGGGGCGACGCCCGGGGCGGCCGTCTTCCCCATGCCGCTCGATCAGTTGCCGTGATGGGTTCGCCCCTTCGCCTGGAAGGGGTGGTCGCCATGCGCCGATCCGGCGGCGCCGCCTTCACCCTGACGATCGAGGCGCTGCACCTCGCCCCCGGCGCGCTGATCGCCGTGACGGGGGCGAGCGGTACCGGCAAATCCACCCTGCTCGATGTCGCCGCCCTCGCCCGCCGGCCAGATGCGGCCTCGGTGCTGGATGTCGCGGGTACCGATGCCGCCGCACTGTGGCGAAGCGGCGCGGCGGAGGCGCTGGCAGCGCTCCGGGCCCGGCATTTCGGCTACGTGTTGCAGACCGGCGGGCTGATCCCCTTCCTGTCCGTCGGCGCCAATGCCGCCCTGGCGCAGGACCTCGCCGGGCGGCGCGATGGCGCGCATGTGCGGGCGCTGGCGGCGCGGCTGGGGATCGAGGAATTGCTGGACCGCATGCCGTCCACCCTCTCGGTCGGCCAACGCCAGCGCGCGGCGATCCTGCGGGCGTTGGCGCATCGGCCGGCGCTGCTGCTGGCGGACGAACCGACGGCGAGCGTGCATCCCGACATGGCCGGCACCATCCTCGCCCTGCTGGCCGAACAGGCGCGCGATGCCGGCGCGGCCGTGCTGCTGGCGACGCATGACGCCCCCGCCGCCCGCGCCGCCGGTTTTCACGAAGTGCCGTTGCGGCTTGAAGCGGCGGGCTCCGTGCTGCCCGCTGAGGTAGCCGCCTGATGCGCGCACTGCGCCTGGCGCTGGCGGATCTGGCGCGGGAGCCGGCCTTCACGCTGTGTTCCGTGCTCGCGCTCGCCGCCGTCATCGCGCCGCTGATACTGCTGGCGGGGCTGCGCGCCGGCGTCGTCGCGGGACTGAAGGAGGACCTCTCCGCCAGCCCCCGCACGCGGGAGATCGCCAATATCCAGAACCTGGCGCTAGAGCCTGGCTGGTTCGCGGCGCTGACGGCCCGGCCGGAGACTGGCTTTCTGGTTCCCCGCACCCGCCTGCTCGCCGCCACCGGCAGCCTGGAAGCCACCGCCCGCCCTGGCCGCGTGGCGACGGTGGAAGTGCTGCCCACCGCGCCCGGCGACCCACTGCTGCCGGGCATCGCCGCGCCGGTTGAGACACAGGTGGTGCTGACCGCCTCCGCCGCCACGCGCCTCGGCGTCCAGGCCGGGGAGGCGCTGCGGCTGCGCATCATCCGCCGCGTCGGCGAGGGGCGGGAAGTGCTGGGGCTCGACCTGACGGCCGCCGCCATCGCTCCCCCCACCGCCTTCGACCGTGACGCGATCTTCGCCCCACCGTCACTTGGCCGCCGCGTCCAGGATTTTCTCGATGACCGGGCCGCCGAGACCGCCCCCCGCGCCGCCGAAGGCTTCCGGCTGCATGCCAGGCGACTGGAGGATGTGCCGGGCCTCGTCGCGCTGCTGCAATCCCAGGGGATCGAGACCCGGTCCCGCGCCGATGAGGTGGGCGCGCTGCTGGCGCTGGACCGCAACCTGACGGCGGGCTTCGCGGTGATCGCGGCAGTCGGTGGCGCTGGCTTCGTGCTCGGCCTTGGCGCCTCGCTCTGGGCCGCGGTCGCGCGCAAGCGGCGGACGCTGTCGCTGCTGCGGCTGATGGGGATGCGCCGCGCGACGCTGGTGCTGATCCCGGTGTGGCAGGGCATCGTCTTCGCCGTGGCGGGCTCCCTGGCCGGGACAGGGCTCGCCATCGGCGCGGCGCAGGCGGTGAACCGGCTGTCGCTGCTCGGCGCGGCGGAGGGGCGGGAACTCGCCCGCATCGGCCTCGCGGAATTCGGCGCGGCGACGGCGCTGGCCGCGCTGGCCGCGATCATCGCCTCCCTCGCCGCCGCCCAGCGCGCGGCATCGGCCGATCCGGCGGAGGGACTGCGGGATGAATAGGGTATTGGTCGCGGCGTTGCTCATGCTGCTCCCCCGGATGGCCCAGGCACAGCCCGCGCCCACCTGGCCGGCCGCCACCTTCAACCCGGCGCCGCGTCCCGATGACCTGGTGCTGCCCCTGCCCTGCGGCGGCGCCATGGCGTTCCGTCGCATCGACACCCCGGCCGGGGATGGTGGCCTCGATGACCGCGCCGTGCTGCTCGGCTCGCCGGAGACGGAGACGGGCTACCTCGAATATCTCCGGCGCACCTACCTCGTCGGCCCGTTCGGCGGCGCGGGGGAACCGCGGCATTTCTTCATGGCGAAATACGAGGTCACGCGCACCCAGATCGACGCGCTGCGCAACCCCGCCTGCCCCGCCGCCAATACCCCCGCCGCGCGCCTGCCCGCCATCGGCGTCTCCTGGTTCGAGGCGATGGAGGCGGCGCAGCGCTATTCCGGCTTCCTGATCCGCAACGCGGCCACGCGCCTGCCCCGCCGCGGCACCGCGCCGGCCTTCGTGCGCCTGCCGACGGAAGCCGAATGGGAATACGCCGTGCGCGGCGGCGCCTCGGTCAGCGAGGCCGAGTTCCAGGCCCGCACCTTCCCGATGCCGGAGGGCCCGGAAGCCTATGCCTGGTTCCAGGGGCCGCGCAGCGCCGCCGGGCGGCTTTCCCCGATCGGGCTGAAGCGCGCCAACCCGCTCGGCCTGCATGACATGCTGGGCAATGCGGCGGAGTGGGTGTTGGAACCCTTCCGGCTGAACCGCGTCGGCCGTCCGCATGGGCTGGCGGGTGGGCTGGTGGCGCGGGGCGGGGATTTCCGCAGCACCGGGGAAGCACAGCTGCGGTCCTCGCTGCGTATCGAATACGCGCCCTTCGATACAGACAGCGGGGAGCCCACGCGGATCGGCACGGTGGGCTTCCGCTTCGTCCTCGCCGCCCCCGCCCAGGGCAGCCTGGCCGATACCGCGACGCTGCGCGGGGCCTTCGAGGCGGAAACGACGGCGCGCGAGCGCGCCAATACGCAGGACGACCCGGCGGCCCTGATCGCCGCACTCCGGCGGGACCAGAACGACCCCGGCACCCAGACGGCGCTGGACCGCATCGGCGCGGCCTATGCGCGGGAAACGCGGGACCGCGCGGATCGCGCCCGCCTCGCGGCCCGCGCCCAGGTGCAGGCGGCGGCCGTGCTGTCCCGTTCCGTCTTCATCGCGCAGCAGCGGGCGGATGGGCTGCAGGCGATGGTGGAAAACCCCGCCTCGGTCGGTGGCACGGCGCAGCAGGCGGCGGGCTGGCGGACCATGCTCGGCGCCGTGCAGGCGGAGGTGGATGGGGGCGTCCGCGCATATGCCGCGATGATCGCCCAGCTCGCCCAGGCGACGGATGTGACAGTGCCGGTGGAAGCCGAGGTCGTGCGCCAGGAACTGCGGGCCCAGAACGTGCCGGGGCTGGAGCCACATGTCGGCCTCGTCGCCCGCCACGCCGCGGCCGCGCGCGGCGGCACCCTGCCGCCCATCGCCACGCTGCGGGCCGAGATCCTGCGCGCCACCACCCCGCCACGATGAGGCCATAGGCTCAGGCGGTGGACGTTGCCGCCGCGCGACGCCTATTCTCGGCCAGCCTCACCGCATGGAGACCGCCTTGCCCTTTCGCGCCGCGCTGCGGCTCAGCCCCTCCCTCGCCATGGCGCTCGGCCTGGCGCTGCCTGCCGCGGCGCAGCCGCTGAACGGCACGATCAGCGGCACGCTGGAATGCCCGGCGCGCAGCCTG
>CANJXD010000379.1 GCA_947478535.1 Acetobacteraceae bacterium | reverse complement strand
GGAAGATGCGGGGTGGCACGGGGGGCGATCCGCTCGACCATTGCTGCATGCATGTCGCGCTCTATGGCGCGCCAAGCCGCTGGGCGATGACGGACCGCCGGCGCGGCGCCCTGGATCGGGATGCGAATACGCTCCGCATCGGGCCGAGCGGCGCGCGGTGGGACGGCACGGCGCTGACCATCGATATCGAGGAAGTGACAGCCCCCCTGCCCTCGCGCCTCGCGGGGCGGGTTGTGGTGCGGCCGGATGCGGTCTCGACGCGCGCCTTTCAACTGGACAGTGATGGGCGGCACCACTGGCACCCGATCGCCGCGCGATCCCGCGTCGAGGTTACGCTGACACATCCGGCCTTGCGCTGGTCCGGCCCGGCCTATTTCGACAGCAACTGGGGCGCCGCGCCGCTGGAGCAGGATTTCATCGGCTGGGACTGGTGCCGCGCACCGATGCCGGAGGCAACCGCCATCCTCTACAACGCGCAGCGGCGGGACGGCACGGAACAGTCACTCGCGCTGCGCGTCGCCGCCGATGGCGGCGTGACGGATTTCGAACCGCCGCCGCCGGTGGAACTGCCGAAGACGCTGTGGCGAATCGCGCGGCCGACGCGGGCGGAAGGTGGCCAGGCGCGCGCGGTGCGAACCCTGGTGGATGCGCCCTTCTATTCGCGGTCCGAAATCCGCACGCGCCTGCTGGGGCGGGAGGCGACGGCGGTGCATGAAAGCCTGTCGCTCGACCGCTTCGCGAACCCCATCATGTTCACGATGCTGCCCTTCCGGGTGCCTCGGCCACTGCGGTAGCCTCGCCCTCGAACCAGCCGACATCCAGCGTCGCCACTTCACCAAAGGGCACGCGCAGCTGCGCCGCGAGGCGGATGATGGGCCAGGACGTCCAGGGCATCGCCAGCAGCGGCCAGGGGTCCCGCGCCTGCCAGCAGACATCGCGCGTGGTCAGCAGCCCGCGCAGGTTGCGGCGGAATGGGCCGCGCTTGAACAGGGATAGCTGGGTTTCCGTCAGGCAGGACCAGAATTGCTGCAGGCGGCGTTCCGCACGGTGGCGGGGCGGGGGCGCGGCTTCGGGATCGATCAGCGCAGCGGCAATGTCGGCGGGTTCGAAGAAGTGCAGGCCGCTGGTCGTGCGTGGATTGCACTCGATCCCCCAGGGCGTGCCCGCGGCATCGACGATCAGGTCGAAGCTGATGAAGCCGGACCAGCCGGCGGCGGCGACAAAGCGGGCGACCCACTCCTCGATCGCGGGATGGTCCACCCGTTCGAAGGCGACGGCGACAGATCCGGAAAATTGCGCGCCGCGATAGACGCTGGTGCCCAGCACGCGGCCCTGATGGGCGAGCGTGCAGGTGCTGAATTCCGCGCCCACGACAAACCGCTGCACGAGATGCGGCGCATCCTCCACCGGCAATGCGGCGCCGGCGGGCAGGATGCGGACGCCACGGCCGGAACAGGAATGCACGGGCTTCACGACGACAGCGGTGGCAGCCGCCAGCGCCGCTGCGGCGGGATCGCCCAGCGGCAGGCTTTCCGGCACCGTCAGGCCCCAGCGCAGCCCGGCCTCGATGAAGCCCCCCTTGTGGTGCAGCGCCAGCACATCGTCGGGCAGCATGGTGGCCACACGCGTTCCGCTCGGCAGCAGCGGTGGCAGGAAGGCGACATGCATCGTCTCCTCCGACACCGGCACCACCAGATCTGCTTCTTCTTCCCGCGCCACCGCCGCGAGGGCTTCGAGATAGGCGCGCTTGCCATCAGCGGGGGCAGGGATGCGCAGGCTGCGCGCGACATCGCGCGACGACCCGCAGAGGTGTCGCGCGAAAGGCTCCGCCACCACCACGCGCCAGCCCAGCGCGGCAAAGCCCCGCGCCAAGTCCAGCGCCTTCGGCAAGCGCCCGAGGGTGAGGATGACCGTGCGCTTCATCCCGCCGCGGTCACCGTGCACAGGATCTGCCGCACCGGCCGCGTCGTCAGCCGCGCCGCGGGGCGGACGGCATCGGGGTGGGTGACGTGGAAATCGAAATGGCGGAACAGGCGGGCGATCAGCAGCGTGGCTTCCACCGTCGCGAAGGCAGCGCCTGCGCAGATGCGGGGGCCGATGCCGAAGGGGATGTAGGCGCCCTGTACGATCTCCGCCTTCCGCTCCGGCGTGAAGCGGTCGGGGTCGAAGACGTTGGGGTCCTTCCAGTACAACCGATGCCGGTGCAGCACCCAGGGCGCGACCATGATCAGCGCGCCGCGCTTGACCTTGTAGTCGCCGATGCGGGTCGCCTCGTTCGCCACGCGAGGCAGGAAGGTGATGGGAGGATAAAGGCGCAGCGTTTCGTTGAACACGTTGCGGGTGAAGACGAGGCGCCTGGTGTGTTCGAAGGAAATCGGCCCATCGCCGCAGACCTCCGCCACTTCCGCCCGGACGCGCGCGACGATCTCCGGCCGCGTCGCCAGGATGTAGAACACCCAGGTCAGCGCGCTCGCACTCGTCTCGTGCCCCGCGAGGAACAGCACGCCGAGCTGGTCGATCAACTCCTCCCGCGTGAAGGCCTTCCCCTCCACGTCATGCGCGGCGACGACGGCGCTGGCGATATCGTCGAAGCCGTGGCCGGCCTGCAGATGGCCATCCAGCAGGTCCCCGAGGCAGCGGCGGATCAGCGCGCAGCTTTCCAGCACGGCACTGGTCTGCGGGATTTTCGTCCAGGCGCGATCCATGATGAGGCGGCGGATCTCCACCTGCGCCACGCTCCGCTCGAAGAAGGTGAAGGCGTCGAACACCTCATGCGCCACCGTCGTCGCCAGGCTGGTGGAGAAGACGGAACGGCAGATGATATCCGCGGTCAGGTGGCTCATCGCGAGGTCGAGGGAGAATTCCTCCCCCTCCCGCGCCTGGCGGCGGAGCGTCTCCTCCGCCTCCGCCGCGCCGGCTTCCATCGAGGCGAAGGCGCGGTTGACGCGCATCAGCGTCAGCGCCGGGTCCATCATCGTGCGCTGGCGCTTCCAGGTGGCGCCGTTGCTGACGAAGATGCTGTCGCCGATCAGCGGTTCCAGCGCATTCACCATAAGGTCCGATTTCGGGAAGATGCCTGCCGCATCCACCAGCACATCCCGCACCAGCTTCGGCTCATTCACCACCACGATCGACCGCCGGGAATAGCCGAGCGGGCCGATGGGCATCCGATAGGCCTCGGCGGGCAGCAGGCCGAGCAGATTGCCCTCCCCCTGCAACAGCGCCCGGAACAGGGAAATCACCGGCGAGCGCGGATGCGGATGCGGCGGCACGAAGCGTGCCGGGGGGGGTTGGATCATCGTCATCGTGCCGCACCTGCATAGCCACGCCACAGAACAGCGCGCGGCTGCATTCCCTCGCTTTACACCCGGAAGTGTCAAGTGGCATTGTCACTCCATCCTGACACACGGCCCGTGCCATCGGATCAACCGAGGGGCGCGGAGGACGGGAGCATCATGGAACTGCTGCTGTTCCACACGCTGATCGGCGCGCACATCATCTCCGGCACCACCGGAGCCATCGCCTTCTGGATTCCCGTCATCGGGCGCAAGGGCGGCGTGAACCATGCCCGCTGGGGCAGGGTCTTCACCTATGCCATGCTGACGACCGGCAGCCTCGCCATCTGCATGAGCCTGATGTCGCTGGCGGACCCCTTCGGCACTCATCCCCACCTGGCGGATCGCTTCGACGCCAGCTTCATCCGCGGCCTGTTCGGCTGGATGATGCTGCATACCGGAATCCTGACGGTGAACCTCGCCTGGTATGGCTGGCTCGCCGTGCGGAACAAGGGGCGGCACGCGCTGAACCGGACGCCGCTGAATGTCGGGCTGCAGTATCTGGTGATGGTGGCCGCCGTGGCCTGCGCGGTGGATGGCTGGACCATCGACCAGCCGCTGATGATGGGCATCGCCGTGGTCGGCGTGGCGACCGGGCTGACCAATCTCTGGTTCATCCATAAGCCGCGGGTCGAGCGCGCGGATTGGCTGAAGGAACACATCAAGGCGCTCGTTGGCGCGGGGATCAGCGTCTATACGGCCTTCATGGCCTTCGGCTCCGTCCGCGTCTTCCCCGAACTCGCGCTGCATCCCGTGATGTGGAGCATCCCGCTCGCGGTCGGCCTCGTCCTCATCATCTGGCATCGCTTCGTGGTGGACCGGCAGGCCCGCGTCGCGCGGCAGCGCCGGGCCGCGACGGCCACCGCCTGACCGCACAGATGAAGGTCATCGTCATCGGCGCGGGGATGGGCGGGCTCGCCGCCGCCACGGATCTCGCGCGGCGCGGCGCGGAGGTGACGGTGCTGGAACGCGCCGCCACGCCGGGGGGCAAGGCCCGGCATGTGATGGTGCAGGGCACGGGGATCGATGGCGGCCCCACCGTCTTCACCATGCGCTGGATTTTCTCCGGTTTGTTCGAAGATGCAGGCAAGCGGATCGAGGATTTTCTCGAACTCCATACGGCAGAGACGCTGGCGCGCCACGCCTGGAGAAATGGCGGGCGGCTCGACCTTTTCGCCGATGTGGATCGCAGCGCGGAGGCGATCGGGGAATTCGCGGGCGCGGCCGACGCCCGGGGCTATCGCGCCTTCGTCGCGCAGAGCGCCGATATCTACCGCACGCTCGAACACAGCTTCATGGCGGCGCAGCGCCCCTCACCGCTTGATCTCGTGCGCCGCGTCGGGCTTTCGCGGCTCGACGCGCTGTGGCGGACAATGCCCTGGGCGACGCTGTGGCAGGCGCTTGGCACGCATTTCACGGACCCGAGGCTGCGCCAGCTGTTCGGCCGCTACGCCACCTATACCGGCTGTTCCCCCTTCCTCGCCCCGGCAACGCTGATGCTCATCGCGCATGTCGAACAGGATGGCGTCTGGCTGGTGAAGGGCGGCATGAGGCGGGTGGCGGAGGCGATCCGCGAATTGGCGGAAAGCCAGGGCGCGCGCTTTCGCTTCGGCGCCGAAGCCGCGGAGATCATCATCACCGATCACCGCGTGCGCGGCGTGCGGCTCATGGATGGCGAGCAGCTTGCAGCCGATGCCGTGGTGTTCAACGGGGATATCTCGGCACTCGGCGAAGGGTTGCTGGGCGAACGCGCCCAGCGCGCGGCGAAGGCCGTGCCGCGCGCCGATCGCAGCCTTTCCGCCGTGACCTGGTGCATCAAGGCGCCGACATCAGGCTTTCCCCTCTCCCACCACAACGTCTTTTTCGCCGAGGATTACGCGGAGGAGTTTGACGCCATCTTCCACCGCCGTCGCATCTGCACCGCGCCCACCGTCTATCTCTGCGCGCAGGATCGCGGGCAGGGCGATCTGCCAGCAGGCACGGCGGAGCGCATGCTGCTGCTGGTCAACGCGCCCGCCGATGGTGACCGCGGGGAACCCGACCCCGTAACGATGCAGAACCTCGAAGCGCGCAGCTTCGGCCTGCTGCGCGACTGCGGGCTGGAGATCGAGCGGCAGGGCGACGACAGCGCGACGACAACGCCCGCGGGCTTTCACGCGCTGTTCCCCGCGACAGGCGGTGCGCTGTATGGCCGGGCGGGGCACGGGGCAACCGGCACCTTCGCGCGGCCGGGCGCGACATCGCGCGTGAAGGGGCTCTACCTCTCCGGCGGGTCCGTGCACCCCGGCGCCGGCGTTCCGATGGCGACGATGTCAGGCCGCCTTGCCGCCGCCAGGCTGCTGGAAGACAGCGCCGTCAGCTGACCCGCGCGAGGGTGCTGCCATGCGGCACCACCTGGTCCAGCACCTTGGCGGAGCTGACCACGCCGGGCACCCCCGCGCCGGGATGCGTGCCGGCACCGACGAGATAGAGCCCCGCCACTTCCTCGCTGACATTGTGCGGGCG
>CANJXD010000378.1 GCA_947478535.1 Acetobacteraceae bacterium | reverse complement strand
GAGCGATCATGATTCCGCCGCCTGCCGCAGCCGCATGTAGGGCAACTCGGCCTGCAGCGCCGTGAAGGCCGCCTCGACCTCGGCGCCGCCGCTGCCCTCGGCCCGCACCGCCTCCATCAGCTTGCGCTTGACGAAGAAGCGCCAATGCACCGGCAGCGCGGCGAGGATCCGCGTCATCGCAAGGTAGGCGGACGCCGTCCAGACCCGTTCGAAGGCGTCACGCGCGGCTCCGAAGTGAAAATGCGGGACAGGATCGTTGCTGCGGCGCGATTCGCGCAGCGCTTCGGTCGCCGGCAGGTCGACGGCGTCATCGCGGATCACCACGCCATAGTCCGCTTCCGCGTCTGCCGGTGCGACATAGCCGCACACCACGTCGTGCAGAACGCGCTCCGGCTCGCGTTCAAGCGGGTCGCCACGACCTCCGCCGCCGGGCGAGACGATGCGGATAAAGTCTCCGGGGTTGGCTACGAAGGTATCGATGTTGTCCAGCCGGCGCATGTCCGCCCGCCCCGGATTAAGCAGCATAGTGGAAGGCTTGCCCGCCTTGCCGCCTAGGATGCCCCAGGCCTGGAAGCGGCAGCGGTCGCGGTTGCGCGCAGTGATGCGGGTGTTCGGCGTGAACACCTGGAATTCCATCTGCGTCGCCAGCCCGCCGCGCCAGCGCCCGGCGCCTCCGGTGCCAGATGCCAGGCCGTAGCGGCGGAAGCGGATGGGCACCTCGGCCTCGGTGATCTCGATCGGTGTGTTCTTCAGATAGGCGGCGTCGGCCCCGGAGCCATCGGTGCCGTCGCCGTGCGGCATGCCGCCGGCTCCACCGACCACGGGATTGACCGCGGCGATCACGGACTGCCCAGTGCGGTCGTCATGCGTCATGACATTGACGATGGAGGACGACCCGGCCGGCGCCGCCGGCATGCGTTCCGGCATGGCCATGCCGAAGGCGCCGAACAGCAGGCTGCGCAGCCGCGCGCAGGAGAGGCTGCGCATGCCCACGGCAGCCGGAAACTGCGGGTTCACCATGGTCCCTTCCGGCAGGATGCAGTGGAAGGGGCGCGTCAGCCCATGGTTCAGCAGCAGGTTCGGGTTGAGCGAGTAGAGCACATAGTACACGCCCACCAGCATCAGCGTGTGGTGCGGGTTGCCGCCGGTCGGTACGTTGAGCGAGGAGGTCAGCTGCGGATCGGTGCCGGTGAAATCCAGCATGGCCGAGTCCCCCCGGATCCGCAGCGTCACTGCCAATCGCGCTGGATGGCCGTCGGGCCCGTCCTCGTCCGCATAGTCGGCGAAGAAATACTCGCCATCGGGTATCGTCCGCAGGATCTCGCGCGCCTGGTGCTCGGCGTAATCCAGCAGGTCCGCGAGCCCCTGCTTCATGGTGGCGGCGCCGAACTTGGCGATCATGCCGCGCACCTTGCGCTCGCCAGTGTTCATCGCGCCGACGAAGGCCTTCAGGTCGCCGAGGTTGAGGTCGGGCTTGCGGACATTGTTCATCATCACGTCCACCAGCGGTTGGTTCAGCTGGCCGGCGCAGTAGAGCTTGGACGGGCGGAAGCGGATGCCCTCCTGGTGGATCTCGGTGAGCGCGCGCGATAGGCTGGCGGGTACCGCGCCGCCCATGTCGGTGTTGTGGATATGCCCGGCGACGAAGCACAGGATCTCGCCGTCCTGGAAAACCGGCTTCCAGATTACCAGGTCTGGCGTATGGGTGGCGAGGTAGCCGGCATAGGGATCGTTGGTCATGCCGATGTCGCCAGGCTCGTAGTCCGGGATCATGGGGATCGCCTGGCCGTAGTCGATGCCGGGATACCAGGTGGCGCCGAGGTCCAGCGGCACGGCGCAGGTACGCCCCTGCGCATCCAGGATCTGGATGGTGAAGTCCTCTGTCTCCTTGACGAAGGTCGAATGAGCCGTGCGGTACAGCGTATACGCCATGTTCTCCGCGGCGGCGCGGGCGTGGTTGGCGAAGATTTCCAGCGTGATCTTGTCGAGGCTCATGCCGCGTCGTCCGTACCTTCGAGGAGGATGTTGCCCATCCCGTCCACCCGGGCCGCGAAGCCGGGCGGGATGCAGGCGGTGCTGTCATCCTGCGCAACGACGCAGGGGCCAGCGAAGCGGTGCCCCGCGAGCAGCGCTGCGCGGCGATGCAGCGGCACCTGGTGCCAGCCGTCGTCGAAGAACACCTGCAGCAGGCGGTCGACCGGCGGCGCGCCGGTTGCCTCCGGCAATCGCCGCAGGAAGGGCTTGGGAGAAGCCCCGGCCATTACCAGACGCAGGTTCATGATCTGTACGGCGGACTCGCGGTCGCAGAAGTCGTAGATGGCTTCATGCGCGCGATGGAAGGCCTCGGTGATGCCGGCCATGTCGGCTTCCGTCACCGCCGCCGCGTCGAGCGGGACCTCGATCTCGAACGACTGCCCGCGATAATGCATGTCGGCGAGCCAGGACGGCAGCGCCTCCCCGCGGAACCCCTGCTCCTCGTGCAGCCATGTGGTGGCCTGCGCCAGCAGCCCAGCGGCTTCCTGCCGCAGCTTCGGCGCGCCCACCGCATCCGCGGTGATGAACAGCGTGCGGATGAAGTCGTTCTTCACGTCGCAGACCAGCCCGCCCAGCGCGCTGACGATGCCGGGCCGGGCCGGGATCAGCACGCGCCGCATGCCGAGCTCTCGCGCCAGGAAGCAGCCGAGCATCGGCCCGGCGCCGCCGAAGGTCAGCAGCGCGAAGTCGCGGGGGTCGACACCATAGCGGGCGACGAGCTTGTTCACCTCGGCGAACATGCCGGAGATGGCGATGCGAATGATCGATTCCGCCGTCCGCTCCGGCGTCATCTCCAGTCGCGCCGCTAGCCCGGCGACGGCTTGGCGCGCTAGCGTCACATCGGGGCGGAAGGAGCCATAGGCGAGGTCGTGCTGGCCTAGGAAGCCGCAAACTGCGAATGCATCGGTGATGGTGGGCCGGGTGCCGCCACGGCCGTAGCAGGCGGGCCCGGGCGACGACCCCGCGCTTTCCGGTCCGACCTTCAGCACTCCAAATCCGTCCACCCAGGCGATCGACCCGCCGCCGTCGCCGATCGACGAAACTGCAACGCTCGGGATATACAGCGGTAGGTCCCCGATTTTCTCGCCGGTGCCGAATTGCGGTCGGCCGTCGATGATCAGCGCCACATCGGCACTGGTGCCGCCGATGTCGAGGGTGACGACGTTCGGCTCCGCCGCTTCGCGCGCTACCCAGGACGCGCCCATGACGCCGGAGGCGGTGCCGGACAGAACCATACTGACGCAGGCGCGCTTGCCGAGCTCAGCCGACATGATACCGCCGTTCGACTTGGTGACTAGCGGCTCCGCGGTGACGCCCCGGCCGCGCAGCCCCTCGATCAGACGGTCCAGGTAGTCGCGGATCTTGGGATGAACATAGCCGTTGATCAGCGCGGTGGTGGTGCGCTCGTACTCGCGGATGACCGGCCAGACCTCGCTCGAGCGGAACACGAACAGCTCCGGCGCGGCGCGCTGCACCAGCGCCGCGGCCTGCTCCTCATGCGCCGGATTGCGGTAGGCGTTGAGTAGCGAGACGATTATGCCGGCGACGCCCTTGGCGCGCGCCCGCGCGACGGCGGCTAGCACCGAAGCCTCGTCGATCGGTGACTCCTCCGACCCGTCCGCAAGGATGCGGCCGCCGATGCCGAAGATGCGGTCGCGCGGCACCAGCGGCGCACCGCGGCGGGAGAACAGGCTGTAGGCCTCGGGCATGCGCAGCCGCGCCAGCTCGATGACATCCTCGAAATGCTCGGTGGTGATCAGCGCCAGGTCGGCGCCCTTGCGCTGGATGACGGTGTTGATGCCAACCGTCGTGCCGTGCACGAAGCTGACGATGTCCGATGGGCGGATGCCATGGCGTTCCTGCAGCAGGTCGAGCCCGCGCAGCAGCTCTGCCCCCGGGGTCTGCGGCGTGGTGAGCACCTTTAGGCTGTGCAACTCCTGCTTATCGTCGTCCCAGAGACAGAAGTCGATGAAGGTGCCGCCAATATCGACACCGACGCGGTGACCCATTCCCATACACCCCTGCAGTGTCGCGGCATGGAGCATGACCGGGCACCCACGCGCGGTCGACACAAGAGGTGAGGCAAAGGCATAACTTGGAGTTATGCCCCGAGGAGCCCGAAGATGAACGCCCGCCAGCTGGAAATTTTTCACGCGATCATGCGCAGTGGCACGATCACCGGCGCCGCGAGCTTCCTTGGCCTGACGCAGCCCGCCGTTAGCAAAGCGGTGCGCGCGATGGAGCGAAGCCTGGGCTTCCGGCTGCTGCGGCCGATCAAAGGCCGGCTCTACCCAACACCGGAAGCCGAGCGCCTGCTGCCTGACGCGGAACGGATCATAGGCGAGCTTGCGGCCTTCCAGCGGTTGACCGGGGAGCTGAGGACCGGCGGCGCCGGGCTGGTGCGGGTCGCCGCCTCCTCCACCTGCGCGACCGCGCTGTTGCCGATGGCGGCGCGGTCGTTCCAGCAGCGCTATCCCGGCGTCAGGGTCTCGTCCCAGATGCTGCCTGCGCGGGGGGTAGCGGAGGCGGTGCTGGCGGGCGAGGCTGATATCGGCCTGGCACTGTCGCCGGTGCAGCTTCCCGGGCTTACGGTGCGTGTGTTTGGTGCCGCCGAGATGATCCTGCTGGCGCCGCTCGGCCATCAACTGCTGGATCGGCCGTTCGTGACGCCCCGCGATCTGGCGGAACAGCCGCTGATCTCTTTCGGCAGCGACACGCATTTCGGCCGCCTGCTGGACCAGGCCTTCGACAGCGCGGGCGCCCGGCGCGACGTCGGCCTGCAGGTGAACATGAGCGTGATGGCGGCTTGCTACGTGCAGCAGGGCGTCGGCTTGGCGCTGGCCGACAGCTTCACGGCGCATCTTCGGCTTCCGGGCGTCGGCTGGCGACCGTTCCGCCCCGCCGTCATGCTGCCGGTCACGCTAATGGTCGGGGGCAACCATCCGCTGTCCCGGTACGCGGCCGGCTTGGTTGCGGCGTTGGAGAAGCTGCTGAAAGCACCCTGACCCGCCGTCGCCAAGTGCCGCCGACTTGCGCGCTTCGGCCTGCGGCGACCATGCTCCCCGCAGAGCCTGAGGAGATGGTCATGCCTGATGCAGTGCAAGCCTCGCCTACCGCGCGCCTGTCCGCCTGGTGCGCGGATGCGCCGCGGACTTGGTCAGCGATCTGCCAGGATGGCGCGCGGCGCGCCTTCACCGACACCGTCGCGGTCATGCTGGCGGGTCAGGCAGAGGCATGCACCGTCGCCGCGCGGTGCGCCGCGTCGGATTGGGGAGGCGGTTCATGCCTCGTGTTCGGCGGCCGCGACCTGGCCGCGCCCTGGGCCGCCCTAGTTAATGGCACGGCTGCGCATGCTCTGGACTATGACGATGTGCTCGAGCCGGCGATGTCGCATCCCAGCGCCGCCCTGGTACCGGCGATCCTAGCCCTGGGTGAAGCGCGCGATGCCTCGGGCGCCGAGTGCCTCGATGCCTATCTTGTCGGGTTCGAAGTGCTGGCGCGGCTGGGCGAGGCCATGAACCTGGTTCACTACACGCGGGGCTGGCACACCACGCTGTCTCTCGGCTCCATGGGCGTCGCGGCGGCCTGCGCGCGGCTGCTGAAGCTGGACGCGTCGAGAACGGCGATGGCTATCTCGCTGGCTACCAGCATGGCGGGCGGGTCGAAACGACAATTCGGCAGCATGGCCAAACCGCTGCATGCCGGGCTGGCGGCGAAGAACGGCCTGGTCGCGGCGCAGCTTGCCGCCGCCGGCTTAACGGGCAACGCCGAGCCGCTCGAAGGCCGCTGGGGCTATGTCGAGCTGATGGCCGGCGACACCGCGCCGGGATTTCGTGCGGCGCTGGAGCGCATTGG
>CANJXD010000377.1 GCA_947478535.1 Acetobacteraceae bacterium | reverse complement strand
GGTGAGCCTGAGTGAGGCTTGTCTTTTCCGGCCGAGCCCGACGTGACCTGACCGAGGCCATCGCCTTCATCGCGGCGGAAAACCCGGCCGCCGCATCATGGCAGCGTGGACTCATCGAGGAGACGGCCCGCCGCCTGACGGTGTTTCCTGCCCTCGGCCCCACGCTTGGGGAAATGCTGGACAGCACGCGCCAAGCGCAGGTGCCGCGAACACCGTTCCGGCTCGTCTATGCCATCAGGCAGGACGCCATCGTCATCCTCCGCGTCTGGCATGGAGCCCGCGAATGGCCTTCCGACCCACGCTGACCCTGTTGGCCCTCGCGGCACTCCCCGCCGCCGCCCAGAATGCGCGTGACGTGCTGACCATCGGCATCACGCAATACCCCGCCACCTTCCACCCCAATATCGAGAGCATGGCGGCGAAGTCCTACATCGGCGGCTTCACGCGCCGGCCACTGACGCTGCGCGATGCCGATTGGGCGCTGGTCTGCCAGGGCTGCGAGGCCGTGCCGACGCTGGAAAACGGCTTGGCGGTGCAGGAGACGACGCCCGATGGCCGCGCCGGCATCCGCGTGACCTGGCGGCTGCGGGAGGGCTGGCGCTGGGGCGATGGGCAGCCCGTGACGGCGGAGGACATGCTGTTCGCCTGGCAGGCGGGGCGGGAATTCTCCACCGGCTTCGGCGGCGCCGAATTCTATCGCCAGGCCTATGAGGCGATCATCGTCGATGCCCGCACCATCACGCTGCGCTTCGATCGCGTGACCTTCGATTTCGCCGCCACCGGCGATTGGGTGCCGCTGCCCGCGCATCTCGAACGACCGATCTGGCAGGCGGACCCGCGCGCCTATCGCACCCGCACGCTGTACGAGACGCAGACGACCAACCCCGGCCTGTGGAACGGCCCCTATCGCGTCACCGCCGTCACGCCGGGCAGTGGCGTCACGCTGGAACGCAACGCGCATTGGAACGGCGCGGCGCCCGCCTTCCGGCGCATCACGATCCGCACGGTGGAAAATACCACGGCCCTGGAAGCGCAATTGCTGGCCGGGCAGGTCGAGATGATCCCGGGCGAACTGGGCCTGCCGCTCGATCAGGTCTCGGCGCTCGAACGCCGCCAGCCCGCGCGCTTCCGCTACGCCTACAAGCCGGGGCTGATCTACGAGCATCTCGACCTCAACCTGCAGATGCCGATGCTGGCGGATCTCCGCGTCCGCCAGGCGCTGATCCAGGCGACGGATCGCGCGCAGATCGTGGCGCGGCTGTTCGAGGGGCGGCAGACCGTCGCGCATTCCTCGGTCAATCCGCTGGACGGCATGCATGACGATGGCGTGCGGCAATGGCCCTACGACCTCGCCCGCGCGCGCAGCCTGCTCGATGAGGCGGGCTGGCGGCCTGGCGCCGATGGCATCAGGCGCAATGCGGCGGGGGACAGGCTTTCGCTCGAGTTCATGACCACCGCCGGCAACCGGTCCCGCGAGCAGGTGCAGCAGGTGATGCAGGGCATGTGGCGCCAGGCCGGCATCGAGGCGCGTATCCGCAACGAGCCGCCGCGCGTCTTCTTCGGGGAGACGTTGCCCCGCCGTCGCTATGGCGGGGCGGCGATGTATGCCTGGATCAGCAGCCCCGAAAGCGTGCCGCGGACGAGCCTGCATTCCGAGGAAATCCCGACCGCCGAGCGCAACTGGGCGGGCCAGAACACCACCGGCTTCGTGAACGCAGAGATGGATGCGCTGCTGGAGGCGATTCCGGTGGAGCTGGACCGGGACAAGCGCCGCGTGCTCTGGGCGCGGTTGCAGGCGATCTATGCGGCGGAACTGCCGTCCCTGCCGCTGTGGTTCCGCTCCGACGCGCATGTCTGGCCGCTGTGGCTCGAGAATGTGCGCCCGACCGGGCATCTCAATGCCTCCTCCAACTGGGTCGAGGAATGGCGGGTGCGATGATCGACCACGTCTCCATCGCGGTCTCCCGCCTTGCCGTCGCAGCCCCCTTCTACGACGCGGTGATGGCGGCGCTCGGCGTGCCCTGTGTCTGGCGGCAGGACACCGCGATCGGCTACGGCGCGCGGCATACTGGCGAGGGCTATCTGACGATCCGGGAGGGTGCGGCGCCGGCTGGCCCGGCCTGCCACTGGTGCTTTACCGCGCCGGACCGCGCTGCCGTGCGCGCCTTCCACGCGGCGGGGCTCGCACAGGGCGGGGTGGATGATGGCGCGCCGGGGCTGCGGCCGCACTACCACGCGGCCTACTACGCGGCCTTCCTGCGCGACCCCGATGGCAACCGGGTGGAAGCGGTCTGCCACGCGCCAACAGGGCCGGCGTGATCCGCCTGGTCGCCACGCGGCTGGTGCAGGCCGCCATCACCCTCGCGCTGCTCTCGCTGGCGATGTTCCTGCTGATCGGGTTGATGCCGGGGGACCCGATCGACCTCGCCATCGCCGGCGATCCTCGGCTGTCGGCGGCGGATGCCGTGCGGCTGCGGGCGCTGCATGGGCTCGATCAGCCATTGATGGTGCGCTACCTCGCCTGGGGGGCGGCGCTGGTCTCCGGCGAGTTCGGGTATTCGCGGCTGTTCGCGCAACCCGTGGCACAGGTCATCGGGCCGGCGCTGGTCTCCACCATCGCGCTGCTCGGCGCGGCGCTGCTGGTGGCGGGGGTGGTGGGCGTGGGCCTCGGCGTGCTGGCGGCGGCGCGGCCGCGCCTCGCGCCGCTGGTCGATGCCATCGCCATCCTCGGGCAATCCGCGCCGACCTTCTGGATCGGCATCCTGCTCATCATCGCCTTCGCCGTGACGCTGGGATGGTTGCCCGCCGGCGGCACCAGCGAGGAAGGCGGGTGGGACAGCCTGCGCTTCCTGCCGCTGCCGGTCGCGACGCTGGCGCTGGCCAACCTCGCCGCCTATGCGCGCCACGCCACGGCGGCGCTGGGGACGACATTGACGGAACCCTGGATCACCGCCGCCCGCGCGCGCGGCAATGGGGAGGCACGGCTGATGCTGCGCCACGCCTTGCCGAATGCCGCCGTGCCGCTGTTGCAGGTGGCGGCGCTGGATGCCGGCGCGCTGGTTGGCGGCGCGCTGATCACGGAAACGCTGTTCGCCCGGCCCGGCATGGGCAAGCTGATCTTCGACGCGGTGATGGGCAACGACACCAACCTCGCGCTGGTGGCGCTGCTGCTGGTGGCGGCGGTGACGATGCTGGCGACGCTGATGGCGGATATCATCCAGCGTGCGCTGGACCCAAGGCTCAGCGACGCATGAGGCTCTGGTTCGGCCTGGGGCTTCTTGGCCTGCTCGCACTCGGCGCACTCGGCGCGCCGTTGCTGGAAGCGGCGCTCGGCCATGATCCCTTCGCGCCGGATCTGTTCAACCGCCTGGCGCCGCCGGGCGCGGAACACTGGCTCGGCACCGATGACCTCGGGCGGGACCTCCTGCTGCGACTGCTGCATGGCGCGCGGATATCCCTGGCCGTGGGGGTCTCGACAGCGCTGGCGGCAACGTTGCTCGGCACCGCCATCGGGCTGCTCGCGGCCTGGCGCGGCGGCGTGGTGGATGCGGTGCTGATGCGGCTGGCCGATGGGATGCTGGCGCTGCCGGCCTTGCCGGTGCTGGTCGTGCTCGCCGCCGCCGATACCGGGCGCATCGGCCTGCCGCGCGGCGAGGCGGCGGCGGATATCCTCCGCATCGTGGTGATCCTCGCGCTGTTCGGCTGGGTCGGCGTCGCGCGGCTGGCCCGGGCCGCGGCCTTGTCCGTCCTCGCGCGGGATTACGTTCGTGCCGCGCGGGCGCTGGGGGCCGGAGAGGGGCGCGTGCTGCTGCGCCATGTCGCACCGAACATCGCCGGGCCGGTGGGTGTCGCCACCGCGCTGTCCGTCGCGGGCGCGATCCTGGCGGAGAGCACGCTGTCCTTCCTCGGCCTCGGCATCGCACCGCCGGCGGCGAGCTGGGGCAACATGCTGTCCAATGCGCAGGAGATGGTGTTCAGCGCGCCCCTGGCCGCGATCTGGCCGGGGCTGGCCATCCTGATCGCGGTCGCGGGCTGCACGCTGGTGGCGGATGGCCTCAGACGCCCATGAAGCGGGCGGCGCCTTCCGCCAGCACCTCGACACACAGCGCCAGGTCTTCCTCCTTCGTATCCTCGCTCCAATGGTGGCTGATGCCGCCGATGGAGGGCGTGAACAGCATCGCCGCCGGCATGCGCTTGGCCAGAAATTGCGCATCATGCCCCGCACCGGAGGGCATGCGCTGCCAGGCGCCGGGGGCCAGCTTTTCGGCGGCATCCGCCAGCGTCTGTTGCAGCGTGGCGTCGCAGATCGCGGGCTTGGACAGGCTCATCGGCTCCAGCACCGCATGGCAGCGGTCGCGGCGGTTGCTCTCCTGCACGCAGGCCCGCAGCGTCGCCTCCATCCGGCGCAGCGCGTCTTCCTCCACATCGCGGAACTGGAACAGCACCTCCGCCTTGCCGGGGATGATGGAGGGCGCGCCGGGGTCAAGGGCGATGCGCCCGCAGGTCCAGGTGCTGCGGGGGCCGCAGGCCATCGGCATGCGTTCATCCAGCATCGCCAGCAGGCGCACCGCCGCCAGCCCGGCATCCCTGCGCTCCGCCATAGTGGTGCCGCCGGCATGGTCCTGCTGCCCGGTGATGGTGATCTTCCACTGCCAGATCGCGACGATCCCAGTGACGACGCCAACCCGCAGCCCCAGCCCTTCCAACTGCGTCCCCTGCTCGATATGCATCTCGAGAAACGCCTTGTGCCGGCCCGGCTCCATCGCGATGCGCGGCAGCCCCGCGAGGCCCGCTTCCCGCAACGCCTGGCGCAACGGCTTGCCGTGGTAGCGATTGGCCAGCCGGTCGATCTCCGCCTCCGGCAATTCGCCGATGAAGGACCGGCTGCCGATGAAGCCGCCATAATGGCCTTCCTCATCCGCCCAGGCCACGACATCGACCGGCAGCCCGGCCCGCGCCAAGGCGACGCCCGCCACGACGCCGAGCGCGCCATCCAGCCACCCCGCCTGGTTCTGGCTTTCGATATGGCTGCCCACCAGCAGATGCGGCCCCGCCCCCCTGTGGCGGCCGATCACATTGCCGATGCCGTCGATCGTGGGGTCCAGCCCGCATTCCGCCATCCGCGCCATGAGCCACCGGCGGCTTTCCATGTCTTCCACCGAGTAGGTCGGGCGATGCACGCCGGTCCGGTAGGCGCCGATCTTCCGCAGCGCGTTCAGATCGGCAAGGAAGCGGGCAGTATCGACCTTCGGCATGGGGGAGAAACCTCATCGCGGTGTTGCCCCGCCATGGTGGAACGCGCATCAGTGCCGCGTCCAGCCAGGGGGAAGCACCAATGCCCGAGATCACGCGATTCATGCCGCCCAAGGGTGGCCGCCAATACCCGCCCTTCGCCCTCGCGGTGCGCCATGGGCCAACGCTCTACGTCTCCGGCATCGGGCCGATGGGGCCGGACGGTGTGCCGATGGACGACTTCGCGGCGCAATTCGCCATCGTCATCGGGCACCTGAAACACGCCCTGACGGCGGCGGGCAGCGATATGCGGAATATCCTCAAGGCAACGGTGCTGCTGACGCGGGCCTCCGATGTCGCGGAGATGAATCGGCTTTATGCCGAGGCGTTTCCGGCGGATGCGCTTCCGGCGCGGACGACCTTCGTGGTGGCGGCGCTGCCTATCCCAGAATTTCTCTTGGAGATTGAGTGCATCGCGGCGGTGTACTGAACTCCCCTCTCCCAACCCTCTCCGATACCCTCTCCCTTTGGGGGGAGAGGGCTTTTCGAATTATACCGGGCGGATTCAACATCCGTAGCGAACACCACTGATTTCCTTGAGGGGTTACGGTGGTTCGATGGCAGTTCAGAGAAGACGGCTGACGGTCGTGGACCGTACGATCATCGAGCTGCGGCGGCGTGACG
>CANJXD010000376.1 GCA_947478535.1 Acetobacteraceae bacterium | reverse complement strand
CGGCCCGATGACCCGGCCGACCGATAATCTGCGCGGCGCCGCGCTGATGGCTGCCGCGGCGGTGTTCTTCGCGACGGAAGTGCTGTTCATCCGCTGGATGACCTCGCGCGGCATCCCGATCGAGGTGCAGGTCGCCTCCCGCGCCTTCGGCCAGCTGCTCTGGGCCTCGCCGGCCTTCCTGCGGCGCGGCATCGCCGTCTATGTCACGCGGCGGCCGGTGCTGCATGTCATGCGCGGGCTTTCGTCGCTGGTGTGCTGGGCGCTCTACTACTGGTCCTTCACGCGGCTCGACATGGCGACGGGCACGGTGCTGTCCTTCACCAATGTGATGTTCACCACGCTGCTCGCGGGCATCTTCCTCGGTGAGCGTGTGGATCGCTGGCGCTGGGCCGGCACGATCATCGGCTTCGTCGGTGTCGCCGTCATGCTGCGGCCGGGCGCGCAGATCGATGCGCTGGGTGCCATCGCCGCCATCCTGTCCGCCATCGCCTGGTGCGGCATCACGCTGACCAGCCGGATGCTCACGCGGACGGAAAGCACCAGTACCGTGCTCGCCTGGGTCGGCCTCATTACCTTCGGCGGCATGGCGCCCTTCGCCGTGCATGCCTGGATCCCGCTCGGGCTCGCGGATCTCGCCTTCCTTGGCCTCGTGGCCATCGTCTGCCCCAGCATCATCTTCCTGACGACGGAGGCGTTGCGCTATGGCGAGGCGAGCGCGATCAGCCCGTTGCAGTATCTCCGCCTCGTCGTTGTCGCCGTGGCGGGCTGGTTGATTTGGGGGGAGGTGCCGGACCTGTTCGGCTGGATCGGCGCAGCGGTCATCCTGTCCGGCGCGATGGTTGTGACCATCGCGGAAGCGCGGCGGCGGACATGACCCCGCTGGCGAGGGCAGTGCTTCTCGTGGCCCTCGCCGCCTTCATCTTCACTGTCGAGACGACGCTCATCAAGGCGGTCACCGACGTGCCGCTGACGACGCTCGTGCTGGCGCGGGCGGTGGGGCAGGTGCTTTGGGTGCTGCCGATCTGGATCCGGGACCCGACGCTGCCGCGCACGCGCATCCTGCCGATGCAATTGCTGCGCGCCTTCCTCTCCAACATCGCCTGGT
Organism: Acetobacteraceae bacterium; assembly: GCA_947478535.1. The sequence goes on along the minus strand of CANJXD010000376.1, from coordinate 4,828 downwards.
ACAGCTACTACCTCAGCTTCTCCGGCCTGCCCTTGGCCACCGCCACGGTGCTGTCCTTCACCACCGTGCTGTTCGTCACCGCCCTGGCCGGCCCGGCGCTGGGGGAGACGGTGGGCTGGCGGCGCTGGACGGCGACGCTTGTGGGATTCTGCGGCGTGCTCGCCATCGTCCGGCCGGGAGAGGTGCCGCTGGGCTGGCCGGTGCTCGGCGCCCTGGCGTCGTGCATGGTGGGGTCGATGATCGTGCTGACGACGAAGGCGCTGGCGAAGACCGAACGGACGGTGACGATCATGTTCTGGGTCGGCGTCGTCGCCCTGGCCATCGCGCTGCCGGTGGCTTGGCCGGGGCTGGCCTGGCCGGGCTGGGGGAATTTCGGCCTGCTGGCGCTGGTTGCCTTCTGCGGCCCCTGCGCGATGCAGATCTGGATCACCGCGATGCGCCTGGCCGATGCCAGCGTCATCGCGCCCATTTCCTACATCCGCCTGGTCTTCGCGTCGCTGTTCGGGGTGGTGCTGTTCGGCGAGGTGCCGGACCCCTGGCTCGCCCTTGGCGCCGTGCTGATCGTCGGCAGTGCGCTTTATATCACCAGGCGCGAATCGCGGCTGGCACGCGAGAGAGCCTCGGCGGCCGCAAGTGATTCCTCCAGCACCGACACATCAAGCCCAAAGGCGCCGTAGCCGGCGCGGAGATGCGCGACATAGTCGGCACTTGGCGGCCCCGCGCGGTGGCGCTGTTCGACATAGGTGAAGCCCTCCGCCGCTGCGCCGGGCAGGGGGATCCGCACACGGCGATAGATGCCGAGCGCCACGCCCTCTGCACGGTCCAGCGCCCGGCGATGCGCCTCCGTCACCCGCCACAGCCCGATTGGCACGGCCATGCCCTCGGCTGGCGCGATCGAGGCGTAGCGGTTCACCACCAGCCGCCACCCCGGCAGCAGCGCGGCACCCAGGGGCGCGGCGCCGGGGCAGCGTTGCGCCATCCGCGCGGGGTCGAGGTTGCTGCCATAGGCGGCATAGATCGGCATGGGTGGGCAGGGTGGCGCGGGCGTGATGTTGCGGCAAGGATGCGCCGATGATGCTTCTGGTCCAGGCCGCCCCGATCCTTGTCCTGCTGGCGCTGCTGCTGTCCGGCCGCGCTGGTCCCGTGCCCGCCGTGCTGGCGGCCCTGGTCGCCGCGGTTCCCGCCGTGATCGTCTCGCTGCCCGGGGAGGCCGCGCTGCTGCCCTTCCTGGGGGAGGAGACGCTGCGCGGCGCCTTCCTCGCGTCGAAGCCGATTGCTGTCGTCATCGGCGGCCTGCTGTTCCATGCGGCACTGACCCGCGCGGAGGCGTCGGCACCAGGGGACGCGGCCCCGCGCCGCGTCTTCGTGGCGACGCTGCTGATGGGCGTCTTCATGGAAAGCGTGACGGGCTTCGCGGTGGGCGCAGTCTTCGCGCTGTCGGCGCTGCGGGGCATGGGCATCCGCGGTGCGGCTTCCGGCGCCATGGCGCTGCTGGCGCTGACGCTGGTGCCCTGGGGCGGGCTTGGCCCCGGCACGGCGCTGGGTGCGGCGCTGGTGGGGCTGCCGGTCCAGGAATTGGCCGCGCTGGCGGCCTGGCCCAACGCCGCCTGGTTCCTGCTGATGGGGCCGGTGCTGTGGCGGCTTTGCGCGGCCGCCGGAATCGTTGTGCCGCCGGCGGAAAAGCTGGCCCAGATGGGCTTTCTCGCGGCCGTAGCCGCCATGCTGCTGCTAGGCCACCTGGTCCTGCCCTTCGAGGTGATCGGCGTGCTCGCCACCGGCCTGCCGCTGCTGCTGGCGCTGTGGTGGCTCGACCCACCCCGGGGGGCTGCCGGCTGGCGCGAAGCGGCGCGGGCCATGGCGCCCTATCTCGGCCTGACGGCTGCCCTGCTGGCCGCCCGCGCCTGGAGCACAGCCCCGAGCTGGACCCCCTTTCCCGAATTGCCGGGCTTCCCACTGAGCCATGTCGCCGTGGTGCTCTGGCTTGCCGCGGCCGTGCTGCTGGCGCTGCGGGGGGATCGCGCCGGGGTTGCAATCGGCGCGCTCCGCCGGGCGCGACGGCCGGCCATCGCCATGCTGCTCTATGTGGTGATGGCGCGCTGGCTGGCGGGTTCCGGGGTCGCGGCTTCGCTGGCCGAGGCGGCGGCGGGCGCGCTCGGTACGGGCGCGCCCTATGCGGTGCCGGTGATGGGCTTCGTCTCCGGCCTGGTGACGGGCAGCAATGTCGGGTCCAACGCCACGCTGATGCCGGTGCAGGCGGCGCTCGGCCAGGCCGTGGGGATGCCCCCGCTATTGGCGCCGGCGCTGCACAATTTCTCGGGCTCGGCAGGCGCCGGCATGTCCTTCGCCGTCACCGCGATGATCTGCGGGCTGCTGGCCGATGGCACGCGCCCGGCGCAGATCTGGCGGCTGCTGCTGCCCTCCATCATCGGCGTCATCGTGATCGGCTGGGCGATGGTCGCCCTGCTCAATTGATCCGGGCTGCGAGGGCGGCACGGCCCGCCGCCGTCGCCGTCACCACCAGCGTGCCATCCGGCGCCGTCGCGCAGGTGACGAAGCCGGCTTCCACCGCTTCCTCCCAGATTGTCAGGCGCGGGCAATTGGTCCGCCAGGCGTCCATCACCGCGTCATAGGGACGCGGCGCCGGCGCCACCCAGGCGATGAGGTCGAGGACCAGCGGCGCGGTGATGGTGGACATCGGTTTCCTCCCGTCAGTGCATCAGCAGCAGCCAGCTGCCCTGGGCGACATAGAAGGCGGCGATGGTGGTGACGATGCGCCCCGCCCAGCGCCGGTACTGCACATCCGTCAGCCGATCCAGCAGCTTGCGCGCCGCCATCGTGCCTACCATCGAGGCCAGCACCGCGCCCACGCCCAGCAGCGGATCGACGGTGCCGGGGTTGGTGATGAGGGCACCGAAATACAGCAGCTTCAGCCCATGGCTCTGCACCTGGCAGACCGCCTTGGTGGCGATGATGCCATGCCGGTCCAGCTTGCCGCCCAGGAAAAAACTGTCGAGCAGTGGGCCGGAGACGCCGGTCAGCAGCATCAGGGACATGCTGGCCAGGCCATAGAAGGTGGCATGCGCCGGCTTTTCGGCGTCCGGCCGCAGCGCATCCGGCAGCAGCTTCAACAGGAAGGGGCTGATGCCGAGCGCGATCAGCGCCACCGGCTTTTCCGGCACCCAGCGGAACAGCGACCACAGCGCCGTGGCCGCCAGTGCCCCCAGCATATAGGCACCGACGATCCGCCAGCGGACATGGCGCAGCATGAAGGCGGCCCGCCAGCCATTGGAGGCGACCTGCGTCACCGCATGCAGGGCCATCGCATCCTGCAACGGCATCAGCAGCAGCAGTACGCCGACCAGGATGAGGCCGCCCGCCATCCCGAAAATGCCTGAGAGCAGGGAGGTTGCGACCATCACCCCCCACAGCAGCACCATCCATCCCAGCGTCATCGCGGCCTCCGTCCTGGTGTCTGCTTGCGCCTCAGCGGGCCGTCGCACAAACTGCGTTTCCTCACGCTGAGGCCCAGTTTTCCTGATGCTGGCCGCGCCACCCCGCCCGCCCTTCCTGAACGGCATCCGCGCCTTCGAGGCGGCCTCCCGCCTCGGTGGATTCACGCCGGCGGCGGCGGAGCTCAACGTCACCCCCGCCGCCGTCAGCCGCCTGGTGAAGCTGCTGGAAGACCGCATGGGCGTGGCGCTGTTCACCCGCCACGCCAACCGCCTGGTGCTGACCGATGCGGGGCGGGAGTATCGGGATGGGCTGGTGCCGCTGCTGGAATCGCTGTCCCACCTCACCACCCGCGTCGCCGAACGGGCCGGGCGGGGCGTGCTGACGGTGGGGGTCGGGCAGACCTTCGCCATCCGCTGGCTGATCCCGCGCCTGGCGGACTGGCAGCGCCGCCACCCCGGGATCGAGGTGCGGATCACCACCGGCGGGTCCGCCGTGCCCTTCGCGCCCGGCTGGACCTGCGGCATCAGCCTCGGCGATGGCCATTGGCCGGGCCTCGCCGCGACGCCGCTATTTTCCGCAGATCTGCTGCCGGTGTGCCGCCCGGCCCTGGCGGCGAGGCTCGCCACCCCCGCGGCGCTGGCCGGGCAATGCCTGCTGCGGGTGTCCCATTCTGTGGAGGACTGGCCGCGCTGGTTGGATGCGAATGGCGTAACCGGCGTGCAGGCAGCGGGGCCGGTCTTCGACTTCTACGGCCAGGCCTTGCAGGCGGCGGCCGATGGGCTGGGCATCGCCATGGGCATCCGCCCCTATGTCGATGATGACCTCGCGGCTGGCCGGCTGGTGGCGCCCTTCGCCCTGCCGGTGCCGAAGGGGCGCGGCTGGTGGCTCGTACATCGGCAATCCCGCGCCGGCGAGCCCGGCTTCCAAGCCTTCCGGGACTGGCTGCTGGACCGCGCCGGGGTGGTCGGCACCGCCTGAGGCAACCCCGAGCCACCGTCGCACGTTGCCATGGCGCAAGGGAGACCAGCCATGCGCCTCGATAACGGACGAGAAAGCGGCAATGTCGAGGACCGACGCGGCGGCGGCATGGGCCGCGGCGGCCTCGCCCTCGGCGGTGGGTTTGGCGGGGTGGTGCTGGTGGTGCTCGCCCTGCTGTTCGGGGTCGATCCCTCGGTGATCCTGTCCGGCGGGGATCCGGCCCCGGCCCCGCAGGCAACCGAAGGGGGCGGCCGGGCGGAGGATGCGGGCGCCCGCTTCGTCGCCCGCGTGCTGGCGGAGACGGAGGATGTCTGGAACCCCATCTTCGCGGCGATGGGCCGCCGCTATGAGGAGCCTCGCCTGGTGCTGTTCAGCGGTGTCACGCAGAGCGCCTGCG
>CANJXD010000375.1 GCA_947478535.1 Acetobacteraceae bacterium | reverse complement strand
GCAGCCGACAGGGCCGGGTGAGACGAGGAAAGCGCCGGCGGAGGTGAGGCTGCTGCGCGCCCGCCTGTCGCACGGCCTCGCTCGCATCGGCGTCCTGCCGCTGCGCATCGCGGCCCTCGTCGTGGTGGCCGCGCCGGTCGCCACGGGCGTCGCGCTGCTGCTGCCCTGAGGCGGGCGCCACCGCAACCTCGCCATCGCGTCGCCTTTCTTTTTCCAAACCCGTGCGACATACCGGCCTTCAGCCACGAGCCGCCGAGGTAGTATCGCCCCATGCCGTCCGATGCCGCGCCGACCGGGACCCTGGATCCGATCATCCCCGTCATTCTCTCCGGCGGCACAGGCAGCCGGCTGTGGCCGCTGTCGCGGGAGGCCTATCCGAAGCAGTTCTGGCCGCTCGTCTCCAAGGGGACGATGTTGCAGGAAACCGCCGCCCGCGCCCGTGCGCCGGGCTTCGGCGCCCCTGTCGTGGTCTGCGGCGAAGCGCATCGCTTCCTGGTCGCCGAACAGCTGCGCGAAGTGGGCGCGGAGGACAGCCGCATCGTCCTCGAACCCGCCGCCCGCAACAGCGCGGCCGCCATCGCAGCGGCCGCGGTCCTGATCGGGGAGGACAATCCCGGCGCCGTGCTCTGGATCATGGCAGCGGACGCCGCCGTGCAGGATGTGCCGGCGCTCCAGCGCGCGCTGGAGAGCGCTGCCGCCGCCGCGCGGGCCGGGCGCATCTGCACCTTCGGCATCCGACCCACCACGCCGGAGACCGGCTACGGGTATATCGAGGGCGGCGCCGCCCTGCCGGGCATCGAGGGCGCGCTCGAAGTTGCCCGCTTCGTCGAGAAGCCGGATGCGAGGACGGCGGAGGCGTTCCTCGCGGGGGGGCGCCATCTCTGGAACAGCGGCATGTTCGTTGCCACTGCGGGCACGCTACTCGCGGAATTGCAGGCCCATGCGCCGGCCGTGCTGGACGCCGCCCGCGCCGCCGTCGCCAGCGCGGGGCGGGATCTCGGCTTTGTCCGCCTCGGCGCCGTCTTCTCCGAAGCGCCGTCGATCTCCATCGACCATGCGGTGATGGAGAACACCCGCTTTGCCGCCGTGGTGCCCTGCGATCCCGGCTGGTCCGATGTCGGGTCCTGGGATTCGCTGTGGGAGATCGCGCCGAAGGATACCGATGGCAACGCCCTGCTCGGCCCGGCCGCGATCCTCGGCTCAAAGCGCTGCTACGTGCGCTCGGAAGGCATCCTGACGGCGGTGGTGGGCCTCGATGACGTCGTCCTCGTGGTCACCGATGACGCGGTGCTCGCCGTGCACCGGGACCGCGCGCAGGACGTGAAGAAGATGGTCGAGCAGCTGAAGGCGGCCGGCCACAAGGAGGCGACGGACCACCGCCGCGTCTATCGCCCCTGGGGTGCCTATGAGGGCGTGGCCCATGGCAGCCGCTTCCAGGTCAAGCGCATCAGCGTTCGCCCCGGCCGCAAGCTGTCCCTGCAGAAGCACTACCACCGCGCCGAACACTGGGTCGTCGTCGCCGGCACCGCGATCGTCGAGCGTGATGGCGAGCGCATCCTGCTGCGGGAGAATGAGAGCGTCTATCTGCCTCTGGGCTGCGTGCACCGGCTGGAAAACCCCGGCATGATCCCGCTGACGCTGATCGAGGTGCAGTCCGGCCCGTATCTCGGCGAGGACGACATCGTGCGGATCGAGGATAATTACGGCCGGGTCTGATCCCCGGCTCCGGCAACGGCGATACGGGAGCACGCATGGAAGCCGGGCGAGGCAGCCTGATCGAGGAAGCCGACCGGCTTCGTGATGCGCGCGACTGGCGCGGGGCGGCCGACGCCTATGCTGCCTGGCTGCGCCAAAGCCCGCAGGATTGGCCCGCCTGGGTCCAGCACGGCCATGCCGTGAAGGAACTCGGGGACCCCGAGGGCGCCCTCGCCTCCTACCGCCAGGCCGAACACGGCCTGCCGCGGGATGCCGACCTCCAAGTGCAGATCGGCCACGCCCTGAAGCGCGCCGGGGATGCCACCGGCGCCCGCCGCGCCTATGGGCGGGCGCTGGCGCTGGATCCCGGCAGCGATGCCGCCTGGCGGGAAGTCGCCCCCCTGCTGGGGGACAGCCTGGTGGCCGCGGCGCCGGAGGCGGAAGGGCTTTCCCTGCTCGGCGACCCCGCCGTGGTGTTCGACCTGACCGACCTGCTGTCCTGGTTCGGCGCCCATCGCGCGCCCTCGGGCATCCAGCGCGTGCAGCTCGAACTGGTCGGGCCGGCGCTGCGGGCGGGCGCGGCGGCGGTCAGCGTGACGCTCGCGGTCTTCCACCCGGCATCGGCCGGCTGGCGCGCCTTGCCGAAGGAGGTCTTCCTCCGCCTCGCTGCCCTGTCGCGGAGCGGCGCCGATCCCTTCGACGCAGCTTGGGAAGACACGGTGGCGACAGCCCAGCGGGCGCTCGACGCCGCCCCGGAGTTCGCCTTTCCCGAAGGCGCCTGGCTGGTCAATCTCGGCTCCTCCTGGACCCTGCCGGACTACCACCTGGCGCTGCGGGCGGCGAAGGCGCGCGCCCATATCCGCTACGCGCCGCTGCTGCATGATTGCGGGCCGCTGGTGGTGCCGGAACACAGCCCGCCGGACACCGCCTCCGCCTTCGCGCGCTGGTTCTCCCTCCTCGCCCCGCATGCCGACCTGGTGCTGTCCGTCTCGGCGGCGACGCAGGCGGAGGCGGAGGCGCTGCGCGCCACCCATCTGCCCGGCCAGCCGAGCCCGCCCGGCGCCGTGCTGGGGCTCGATGCGGCGCCGGTGCGCCCGGCGGCCATGGCGCGGGAACACCCCGGCGTCGCGGCGCTGGCGGGGCAGCCCTATGTTCTGTTCCTGGCAACGATCGAATCGCGCAAGAACCACCTGTTCGTGCTGAACGCCTGGCTGGCGCTGACCCGCAAGCTGGGCGCCGCGCGCATGCCGCTGCTGGTGCTCGCCGGCCGGCCGGGTTTTGGCGGGGACCCCGCTCTGGCCCTGCTGCGCAACGCCCCGGCGCTGCGGGACGGCGCCCTCCACCTCGATGATGTGCCGGATGCGGCGCTGCCCGCCCTGCACCGCGGCGCGCTGTTCTGCCTCTATAACTCGGACCATGAAGGCTGGGGCCTGCCGGTGACGGAGGCGCTGTCCCATGGCAAGGCCGTGCTGTGCCCGGACCATACCGGGCTGCGCGAAGCCGGTGCCGGCCTCGCCCTGCATTTCCGCGGGGGAAGCGAGCCGGACTTCCTGGAGAAGCTGGAACGGCTGGTCACCGATGCGGCCTTCCGCGACGCCATCGCGACAAAGGTCGCCTCCGGGCTGGCGCTGCGCAGTTGGCAGGCCATCAGCGACCAGCTTTTGACGGTCTTGGCCCAGCAGCCGGATCACCGGGCGATGGCGCCAACGCCGCCCAGCCTGCCGCTCGGCGCCATCCAGCCCCTGGCCGCCATGGCGGCGCGCCTGCCCGGCCCGGCACTGGCGGTGGCGGAGATGATCCGGGCCGGCGCGGGCTGGCATGCGCCGGAAGCCTGGGGGTGCTGGACCCGGCCCGGCCGCGCCCTGCTGCGAATGACCCCCGCGGCCGCCCTGGGCCGCCGGCTGCGCCTGCACCTGCTGCTGCGCGCCCCCGCCACGCCCCAGCGCCTGCGCATCACCCTGCGGGGGACGGCGCCGCTGTCCCTGGCGCTGACGCCCGGGTCGGAGACGGTCGCGGCGCTGGAGGTCACGCTGGACCAGCCGGTGATGGAGCTTTCCATCGAAGCCGAGCCCGCAACAGTCGGGGCCGCTCCTGATGGGCCTGCGCCGGATGGGGCTGACGAAGCCCGCCAGGTCGGCGTCGGCGTGGTCAGCATCATGGTCTGCGCGGAGGAGGATGTGCTCGCGAGGCTCGACTACCTCGAACGCCAGCGTTTCACCTGGCCGGAGGCGGAGGGCTGAAGGGCGCTGCGGGCGCCGCTTCCTTCGCCGCCGAGCGGTGGCGCAGCAGCGCCGCCAAGGCCTCCGGCAGCGAGGGCTCGACCAGGAAGGCCCGCCCGGGAGCCAAACTGCGGAAGCTGCGCGCCCAGGTCGGGAAGAAGCGATCCGGCGAGGCGATCACAGTCACCGCCGGGGCGAGCAGTGCCGGCTCCGGCAGGCACCCGGCCAATTGCCGCAGGTCGTCATGGCCGATGGAGCCCGCATAGGCCATCAGGTCATGCACCCGGTCCAGCGCGGCGAGTTCGGGATAGCGGCCGAACCACGCCGCCATCGCCTCCACATAGGTCGGGCCATCGACATCGCCCCGCAGGGTGACCACCACCGCGGCCAGCGATTCCTCGAGGCTGATATCCAGCTTCCACATCGGTCTTTTTCCATCTTGGCAGTCGGGCCATCTCGGCAGTCGGGCCTGCCCGGAGGTTGTCGCGCGCGGCGGGGGGCGAATCAGGAGATCGGGTGGGCACCACGGCGGCCGGCAGACCGGCGGATAGTCTCCCAGGCCCGGTCGCCATCCACCTGCAGCAGCGCCACCGCCAGGCGCAGGTTCACATCCACCGCCCGGAATTCCGGGCGATCGGCGAATAGCAGGCCGAGCAGGGCGTGCAGCACCTCGCCCCGCGTTTCCTCGGCCATGCCGAGGCGGCGGATTTCCTGCGCGATGGACTGGGTCAGCGAGGGGTCCAGCCGGATCGGGGCGGGCGATGCCGCCCGGGGCGGGGGTGAGCACTCCATGGGCCTAGTCTCCGTTCACAGCCCGGCGGGGCGCCGGGCTGTGATACGAAATTAGTAATCATATTCATCGAATATGTTCAAGAAACAAATTCCTTGAACAAACTTGAGTAACTCTCCAGGCTGCCCCCACCCTTCGGAAGACCGTTTCCTGTCCCCCTCGATGCCTCCTCGCAAGAAACGGTATGAGTCGGAATCCCGCAGCCAGCAGCGGGAGGAGACGAAGACTCGCCTGCTGGATGCGGCGGAGCAGTGGTTCAGCGAGGCCGGCTTCGACAATGTCAGCGTCGCCGACATCGCCGCGACGGCGAAGGTCGTCCCCTCGCTCATCAACACCTACTTCGCCGGCAAGGCGGGTCTGCTCTATGCCGTGGTGCAGCGGCACAACGCGCCGCAATGGCAGGCCCTGCTCGGCATCCTCACGGGCCCCGGCCCGGCGCTGGAACGGCTCGACCGCTTCATCGCCACCCAGGCCGCCATGGATCTCGACCGGCCCCGCCTGCTCGCCGCCTTGCAGGGCCTGTCATGGAACTGGCCGCCCGAAACCGAGGCGCGAAACCTGGAAGAACTGCGCCCGGTGAGGGAGGCGCTGATGGCGCTGCTGCGGGATGGCGCGGCGGAGGGGACGATGCGCGCCGTGCCGGAAGCGGAGGCCACGGAAATCATCATGGCCACCTATACCCACGGCCTGCGCCCCGCCGTCTTCGGCACGCTGACGGGCGCGGACAGTGCCGCCCGCATCCAGTCGCTGCTGCGCCGCCTGCTCGCTGCCTGATCCGCGCGCCGCCTGCTAAAGCGCCCGCCAGCCGATATCCCGCCGGCAGAAGCCGCCCGGCCAGTCGATGGCATCCACCGCCGCATAGGCCGCATCCCGCGCCGACTGCAACGTGGCGCCGGTACCCGCCACCGCCAGCACGCGCCCGCCATTGGCGACCAGAGCGCCATCCGCCCGCCGCGCCGTGCCGGCCTGGAAGACCCGCGCGCCCGGCACCGCGCCAGCGCGGTCCAGCCCCCGGATTTCCGTGCCCTTGCGGGGCGTGCCCGGATAGCCTTCCGCCGCCATCACCACGACCAGCGCATGATCCTCCGCGAAGCGCAGGTCGCGGCCGGACAGCGTGCCGTCGCAGGCCGCGAGAAGCAGCGGCAGCAGGTCGCTCCGCAGGCGCAGCATCAGCGCCTGGCATTCGGGATCGCCGAAGCGGACGTTGAACTCGATCAGCCGCGGCCCCG
>CANJXD010000374.1 GCA_947478535.1 Acetobacteraceae bacterium | reverse complement strand
GTCCATCGTGGTCAGGGCGGGTATCGCGCTGGCATCGAATTCGGGGTCGGACCAGGCGGCGTAGTTGCTGGTGCCGATACCGCGTTCGCGGTCCAGCGTGGCGACCCAGATGCGGAAGAACAGCAAGGTCTCCTCCGCGCTCGCCGACCAGCCGCCCATCGGGACGGAGAAGTCGCGCCGCGCGCGGCGGGTGAAGAAGACGTTGGAGGGCATGGCATCCACCTCCGTCCGCACACCGATGCGGGTGAAGTACTGGCCCAACGCCTGCGCCACGCGGCTGTCATTCACGTAGCGGTTGTTGGTGGCGTGCAGCGTCAGGGTGAAGCCGTTGGGATAGCCCGCCTCCGCCAGCAAGGCGCGGGCGCGGGCGGGGTCATGGGGCAGCACGGGCAGGCCGGGGATGGTGCCGAACATGCCATCCGGCAGGAACTGCGCCGCCGGCGTCGCCAGCCCGTCCATCACCCGCGAAGCGATCGCGTTGCGGTCGATGGCCAGCGACAGCGCCTGGCGCACCCGCGCATCGCGCAGCGGGTTGTCGCCGGTGCCGCCATTCACGAAGGGTGCGGGCTGGCGCTGGTCGAGCTGGAGGAAGACCAGCCGCGTCGTCGGCGCCACGGCAAGGCGGATGGCCGCATTGCCGCGCAGGCGCGGGATATCGGCGGTGGACGGCGCCTCCACCACGTCATGATCGCCGGATAGCAGCCCCGCGAGGCGCGGCCCGGCGGCCGTGACGGGTTGCAGGCGAACCTCCGCCCAATGCGGCTTCGGGCCCCAATACTCCTCGTAGCGCACGAGTTCCGTGATGCCGCTGCGGCCGAAGGCGCGCATCCGATAGGGCCCGGTGCCGATCGCGGCGCTGCCCTCGTTGAACTGCGCCAGGGTGGGCCAGGGGTTCTCGCGCCCGCCGCAGCCGGCCGCATCGTTGAAGGCCACGGGGCGTGGCGGCACGAGGCTCGCGCTGATGATCCGCACGCTGCTGAGATCGGAGGCCAGCAGCGGTTCCGGTGCATGGGTGGTGATGACGATGCGGTGGTCCGTCTCCGTGTCCACGCGGCGGATGCGCCGCACGGTGGAGGAGAAGCTGGACGCCATCTCGCTTTCGTTCAGCACGATGCGGCAGAAGGAAAAATGCACGTCCCGCGCCGTGAAGGCAGCGCCATTGTGGAAGCGCACGCCCTGGCGCAGTTCGAACACCCAGGTCAGGTCGTCGCGGCGGGACCATCCGGTGGCCAGCGAGGGCTTCGCCTTCAGCCGGGCATCGAGTTCCACCAGGCTTTCGAAGACATGGTCATGGAGCGTCGAATTCGGCGCCGCGGCGTAGTGCTGGGGATCGGCGGAAGTCGGCTCCGCCGCCATGGCGATACGGAGCGTCTGCGCCTCGGCGCTGGCCGCCGAGAAGGAAAGGCAGGCTAGGCCTGCCAAAAGGTGCCGCTTCACGCCGGAAAATCTCCGCCCTGCCTGGGCCGATCATGGCCCTGGCAGGGCGGCGTGCAAACCCCGCCTTCAGGTCACCCGGAAATTGCGGAACTGCCAGGGGTCCGTGGTGTCCAGATCCTCGGGGAACAGCACGGCGCGGTCGAGCAGCGGCGTCCAGTCGGAATAGACGCCGACGACCTCCCCCAGATAGGGCGCGCAGATCTCGAGCACGCGGTCGTGGTCGATCTCATCGGACTCCACCAGGCCGCGGCGCGGGTTCTCCATCGCCCAGATCACGCCCGCCAGCACCGCCGCCGTGACTTGCAGCGAGGTCGCGTTGTTGTGCGGCGCGACGCGGCGCGCCTCCTCGATCGTCAGGCGGGACCCGTACCAATAGGCGCCCTTGGCATGCCCCATCAGCAGCACGCCGAGTTCATCCATGCCGGAGACGATCTCATCCGTCATCAGCCGCTTTTCCGGCTGCATGATCCAGTTCTTGCCGGCGATTTCATGCAGCGACAGCACCGCGTCGTCGCAGGGGTGATAGGCGTAGTGCGCCGTCGGCCGATACGCCACGCCGCCCGATGCATCCCGCACCGTGTAGTAGTCGGCGATGGAGATGCTTTCATTGTGGGTGATGAGGAAGCCGTGCATCGGCCCTTCCAGCGGCGTCCAGGACCGCACGCGGGTGCTCGCCCCCGGCCGCATCAGGTAGATCGCGGCATCGCAGCCATGGTCATGCCGATGGCCATCCGCCGGCAACGCCTTCTCATGGCTGCCCCAGCCCAATTCGGCGGGCTGGCTGCCTTCACCGACAAAGCCATCCACCGACCAGGTATTGACGAACTCCCCCGGCTTCTTGGGGTGGGACCCCACCTGCGTATCACGCTCCGCGATGTGGATGACCTTGATGCCAAGGCCCTGCGCGATCGCCGCCCAGGCCGCGCGGTCGGAGGCCGGTGGCGGCATTGCCACCGGCGCGCCGGTATCCCGCGCGATGTCGAGCAGCGCCTGCTTGACGAAATGGCTCACCAGCCCCGGGTTTGCGCCATGCGCCGTGATGCTGGTCGGCCCGCCCTGCATCCCAGCCCGCAGCGCCACCGCTTCTTCCCGCATCGCGTAGTTCGAGCGCTGGGAGGGGGTGAGGCTGGTATCCGTGTAGCCACCGGCCCAGGGCTCCACCACGGTATCGAGGTAGAGTGCGCCCAGCTCCCGGCACAGCGTCATCAGCGCGACGGAGCTGACATCCACCGACAGGTTCAGCAGGAAGTCGCCCTTGCCCAGCAGCGGCATCAGCAGGGCGCGGTAATTGTCCCGCGTCGCGGGGTCGATGACGAAGTTGATGCCGTATTCCGCCGCGACCTCACGCCCGCGTTCCTCGGCGGTGATGATGGTGATGCGCGCGGGGTCCATATCGACATGCCGCAGCAGCAGCGGCAGCACCCCCTGGCCGATCGAGCCGAAGCCCAGCATCACAAGACGACCGGAGAAGGTGACATGCTTCATTGATCAGGGGCTCCATGGGCCGAGGGAAGGCGAAGCCGAATTCCGCCGGGGCGTCCCCCTGGGGACGCCCCGGCGTGCGACGGCAGAATGAACAAGCCAGCGAGTCGCCGAAAGCGGCGGTTTCATGTCAGGCCGCCAGCGCGGCGGCCTGGTAGCCCGGCGTTTCGAGCAGCGGCGGGTCGATGACCTCGACCATGCCGGCGCGGTCGAAACCGTTGAAGGCCGTCCGCAGGCAGGCACCATAGGCGCCGAGCTGGCCGACCTCGATCCAGTCCCCCTCCTCGGCATCCGCGGGCAGCAGGAAGGGGCCTTCCATGCGGTCCGCGCTGTCGCAGGTGGGGCCGAAGAAGCTGAAGGCCAGCATCGGCGCCGCGCTCGCCCGCAGCAGGCGGACGGGGAAGCGGAAGCCCGGCACGCCGGCATCGGACAGGGCGCCAAAGACGCCGTCATTCACGAACAGCATGCCGTCCCGCCGCGCCTGCACCTGCACCACCACGGAGGCACCGCCAGCCACCAGCGCGCGCCCGGGCTCCGCCCACAGCGCCACGCCCGGCAGATCGGCTGCCGCGAAGCCCTTCTCGATCTCGGCCATGAAGGCCGACAGCGGCGGTGGCGTCACGTCCGGATAGGCCACGGGGAAGCCGCCGCCGACATCCATCACCTCCACCGGCACGCCGCCGTCGCGGATCACCCCCGCCGCCAGCGCGATGGCGCGGCCATAGGCCGCCGGCTCCAGGCACTGGGAGCCGACATGGAAGGACACGCCAAGCCGCGCCGCATGCGGACGCGCAGCGCGCAGCAGCGCCGCCGCCGCCGGCGGCTCCGCCCCGAACTTGCCGGAGAGGTCCATCACCGCGCCGCCCTTCGGCAGGGCGAGGCGGATGACGATGCCGAGGTCGGCCGGTGCGCCGGTCTCCGCCAGCAGCTTGGCGAGTTCCGCCTCGCTGTCGATGACGAAGTCGCGCACGCCGTGCTCGGCATAGGCAGCGCGGATCGCCGAACGCGCCTTCACGGGGTGCATGAAGTGGATCTCGGCCGCCGGGAACATGGTCCGCACCAGCCGCACCTCGGCGTCCGAGGCGCAGTCGAAATGGCGGACGCCGCCTTCCCACAGGGCGCGCAGCATCGCCGGATCCGGATTGCACTTCACCGCATAGAGGGTGGTGCCCGGGAAGGCCGCGAGGAAGCCGCGGGCCGTGTCCGCCACCTGCGCCGGGCGCAGGCAGTGCAGCGGGGCCTCTGGCCGCAGCGCGGCGACGATGCCGTCCACCGTGCGGGGCAGGGCAGTGACCTGCCCAAGGGCAGGGCGCTGGCGGCGAAGCGGCGCGACGGCGCCGCGGAAGCGGAACTCGGTCATGGCGGGGCTCCCGTCCAGGGTGAAAGGCGAAGGACGCCCACCGCCGCACCTCATCCCGGAGGAGGGCGCGGCGGCGGGAAGGAGGGAACCGCCTGGGCCCAAGGCTCCGCCCCGGCACGCCGAGCCTTGCGGCACGGACGGGACGCGGCGGAGGAGCCGACCTCCGCGGGGCGCGCACCCCTCGGGTTGGCGCTCGCACGGCGTTCCGGCTCAGGCGCAGTCACGATGGCATGACGGGTTTTCCCGGCATCGTGTGCGGCGATCAGGCGACTCAGGCGGTTCCCTCGAACCTATCCGGCGGGTGAGGCCGGATCGAACAAAGGACGCGTCCCGTCGTTGCTGTGCCCTGGCGCTGAAGGCGCGGGGCTCGCGGCACGTGCGATGGCGTCAAATCAGCGAAGCCGTAGAAGGGTTGGCTTCTCTGTGGCCGGAGAAATAGCGGCGCCGCCGCCAGGGATCAAGAGGTTTTTTTGGTTACTGCTCCGTTCCCCGCGCATGACGCCCTGCATTTCACGCAGGGCACCGGAAGTGTTTCAGCCGGCGCGGCAGAGATACTCCCAGGCCATCGTCGCCGCCGCCAGCGCCGTGATCTCGGCCACGTCGTGGGCGGGCAGGACCTCCACCACATCCATGCCGCGGAAATCCACGCCGCCCAGGTCCCGAAGCAGCGCCTGCGCCTGCCAGCTTGCCAGCCCGCCGATCTCCGGCGTGCCCGTCCCCGGCGCGAAGGCGGGGTCCAGCGCATCGATATCGAAGGAGAGATAGGCCGGCGCCACCCCCAGCACCGCGCGGACCCGCGCCGCCACCGCGGCCGGGCCCGACTGATGAAGCTCCTGCGCGGTGACGATCGTGACGCCCTGCGCCAGGGTCCAGTCCCAGACCTCGCGCTGCACGGGGGACCGGATTCCCACCTGGATCATCCGCCGCGGGTCCACCAGCCCCTCCCGGATCGCGTGCCAGAAGACCGAGCCATGGGCGTAGGCTTGGCCGAAATTGTCGGGCCAAGTGTCCACATGCGCATCGACATGCAGCAGCCCGAGCGGCCCGCCCATCCGCTTCGCCAGTGCCCGCAGCAGCGCCAGGGTGATGCCGTGCTCGCCCCCCAGCGCCACCAGATGGTCCAGCGCCGCGGCCTGCTGCTCGATCAGCGCCAGGCTGGCCGGGATGTCGCCCAGCGCAAGCGCGAAATCGCCGATATCCGCCAGCGGCAGCGCCGCCGGGTCCACCCAGCTACCGGGATGCGCCCCATCCACCAGCATCCGGGACGCCGCGCGGATCGCCCGCGGCGCGTCGCGGGCGCCGGCCCGGTTGGTCGTGCCGATATCCATCGGCACGCCGGCAATGGCGATGCCGCCGGCCGGGTCATGGCGCGTCAGCCCAAGGAAGCCGGGCGGGGTGGCGAAGGTTGGTGTGCCGGCCATGCGGGAGCCTCCTGTTGCTGGCGACGCTTCCTGCCCTGCGCCGGCGCCGGGCGCCAGCACCCTTCACCCTGGACAGCGCGGGCGGGCCGGGCGAGGCTCCGCCCCATATGGTGAACGCGAACCGATCCGGCGAGGCCAGGAAAGACAGCACCGGTGATGCCGGGCCGGGGGAGGATTCCGGTGCCGAGGGCACCACCGCTGTCAGCTCCGTGCTGATGGCGGTGAAGGTGCTG
>CANJXD010000373.1 GCA_947478535.1 Acetobacteraceae bacterium | reverse complement strand
CATATGGACATGGGCGATGTCGTCGGGCGCGGGGTCATCGGAGAAGATCACGCGATAGGCCTCGATCGTCGCGGCCATGAAGCGCTCGACCAGGTCCCGGTTCGCCTCACCCCAGGCGATGTCGGTGCTGTAGCAGGTAAAGGCGAATTCGCCGGAATCGCCATCCGCGCTCAGCGGCAGGTCGCGATAGCCATGGTCCAGCGCCAGGAAGTTGTAGGGCACGCCCTGCAACCCCGCATCGATCTCCCCGCTCCGCAGCATGTCCCAGCGCGTCACCATCGGGCCCATCGCCAGCAGGCGATAATCGCCGGGGTAGTGCAGCCCGTGGGAGGCCAGCAGGTCCATGATCAGCGAGGAACTGCCGGCGGCGAGGGAGGAGACGCCGATCGTCTTGCCGCGCAGATCGGCGAAGCCGGTGATCTCCGGCCGGGCGATGAAATTGAAGGGCAGACGGTTCAGGTTGCCGCCGATGATCGTCTGCGTGCCGCCCCGCTCCCGGTCGAGGATCACCATCTCCGTGGAGTTGCGGCCGATGCGCGCACGCCCGTCCTTGATGCGGGCGAAGACCTCATCGATCGAGGTGTGCAGGAACAGGTCCACCTCGATGTCCCAGCGGCGGAACAGGCCCATATCCTGCGCCACCCAGATCGGCAGGTTGAAGTGGTTCGGCAGCGTGCCGGCCACGGTGACGATATCCATCCGATAGTCCTCGCCTCAGGGGATCACACCGCGCCCATCACACCGCTTCGATCACAAGGCGCCGAGCGCGCCGAGCCCGTCCAGCCGGCCGGCGAAGCCCGCCGCGCGGAGGCCGCGCCACAGCACCGCCTGATTGCTGGTGACCAGCGGCCGGCCGAGCGCCGTCTCCGCCGCCTCGATGGCGTCGAGGCAGGCGATATTGGCGCAGCTCAGCACATAGGCATCCGCCCGCGGCTCCCGCGCCGCGGAGAGCTCCGCCAGCCATTGCGTCGCGGGGATATCCCAATACGGGCCCTTGCCCGCGACATCGCGCGCCACGCTGGACAGCACGGCGATGCCGTTCTCCTCCAGGAAGTCGCGCGCCTTGCCCGTCACCGCCTCGGAATAGGGCGTCACCAGCACGACGCGGCGCGCGCCCAGTGCGCCGAGCGCGGCCAGCATGGCGGAAGCCGTGGTCTCCGCCGCCGCTTCCCCCACCGCGGCGCGCAGCGCGCCGAGCAGGGCGGCATTGCCCGCCGAGCCCTGTTCCATCGCCGAGGCCGTGCAGTTGAACACGACCGCGTCGCAGCCGGCGTCGCGGAGCGAGGCCGCGGCCTCCGCCGCGCGGGGCAACAGGCGGTCGAGCGGCACCCAGTTCGGCCCGGTCATCCGCAGCCGCGCGACATGCGCGCAACTGCCGGCGGGCAGGCGCGGCACCATCTCCTGCTCCACCATGCGGTTGGGGGAAGGGACAATGAAGCCGAGGCGGAGCGTGGCGGTCATGGCGCGGGTCAGCCGATCTCAAGCCGCGCGTCGCGAATCACGCCGCGCCAGCGCGCGACATCCCGCCGCAGCATGTCCGCGAAGGCCTCCGGCCCCGCCACGGCCGGCATGGTGCCGAGTGTCGCGAGGCGCGCCAGCACCTCCGGCTGCGCCACCGCGGTCGCCACCTCGGCGGCCAGGCGGTTGACGATGTCGGGCGCGGTGCCGGCCGGCGCCAGCAGGCCGAACCATTGGCTGGGATCGAAGCCGGCCATGGCGTGCTCGGTGAAGGTCGGCACCGCCGGCAGCACGTCGAGCCGCCGCGGCGTTGCCACCGCGACCGCCTTGAGCTGCCCGGCATTGATCATGCCGAGCACGCCCGCCGTGACATCGAAGGCGATGTCGAGCCGCCCGGCCAGCAGGTCCTGATAGGCGGGGCCGCTGCCGGAATAGGGCACGTGCAGCAGCTCGATCCCGGCCTGCCGCTGGAACAGCTCCGCCGCCAGGTGGAACAGCGTGCCGGTGCCGCCATTGCCGCAGGTGAGCTTGCCGGGATTGGCGCGCGCCCGCGCCAGCAGCGCCGGCAGGTCATCCGCGAGGCCCGGGCGCGCCACCAGCAGCATCGGCCCGGTGGCGACGCCGCTGATCGGCGAGAAATCGGTGGCGATGTCGAAGCCCGCGGTCGGCAGCGCGGAGATCACGGCATAGCCGCCATTGGCGAAGAGCAGCGTGTGGCCATCCCGCTGCGCGGCGCGGATGGCGTTGACCGAGGGGATATAGGCGCCGCCGGGCCGGTTCATCACCACCACGCTCTGGCCGAGTTGGGTGGCGAGCCGGCCGCCCAGCAGCCGCGCGATGATGTCGATGGCGCCGCCCGGCGGCACGCCGACGATGATGGTGATCGGGCGGCTTTCGGGAAAGGCGCCGGCATCCCGCGGCCGGGCCGCCATGGTGGCGCCCAGCGTGGCCGCCCCGAGCACGACGCGTCGTCGCATCATCGCCCCCTCCCTCACCATGACCGTCATCGCGGCCGGCACTTGATTTTACCGTTTCAACACTCAGCCCGCCTTCCTGCGCTGTCAATCGCGCAGCTTACTCCGCACGGATGCCGGTGGCGCGTGCCAGGGCGCCCCAGCGGTCCAGTTCCTCGCGGATCTTGGCGGCATACTGGTCGGGCGTGGTGCCTTCGATGTCGAAGCCGGCGGCCATCATCTGTGCGGCGATCTCCGGCACCCGCAGCGCCGCGGTCGACTCGCGGTGCAGCCGTTCGACGATTTCGGCCGGTGTGCCGGCCGGCGCCATCAGCCCATACCAGGAATTGACGTCGAAGCCCGGCAGCGTCTCCGCCACCGTGGGGATCGCAGGATGCCTGCCCCAGCGCCTTAAGGTGGAGACGGCGATGGCGCGCAGGCGCCCGGCCTCCATCTGCGGCAGCGCGGCGGCGGGGTTGATGAAGGCGATGTCGATGCGCCCGCCCAGCATGTCCGTCACCACCGGCGCGGCACCGGAATAGGGCACGTGCAGCATGCTGACACCGCCCTGCCGCGCCATCATCTCCACCGCCAGGTGGGTGATGCTGGCCGGGCCCACGGACCCGTAGGTCACCTGCCCCGGCCGTGCCCGCGCCAGCGCCAGAAGCTCCGGCACTGTCGTCGCCGCCACATCCGGCCGCACCACCAGCAGCAGCGGCGTGGAGACCAGCTGCGTGATCGGCGCGAAGCCCCTCACGGGGTCATAGGGCACGGGCTGGAAGTTCGGGCCGATGCCGATCGGGCCGATGCCTGAGAGGAAGATGGTGTAGCCATCCGGCGCGGCGCGGGCCACCAGATTGGCGCCGATGGTGCCATTGGCGCCAGGCCGCGCCTCCACCAGCATAGGCTGCCCGAGGGCCTCGCTCAGCCGCGCCGCGATCGGGCGCGCCACGATGTCACCGGGCCCGCCGGCGGGGGCCGGGTTGATGAGGCGGATCGGCCGGTTCGGCCAGGCCGGCTGGGCCATGGCCCCGCCTGCCGCCAGACCGCCCGCGGCCTTTATCCCCAGGCCGCCCGCGGCCATGAGAATGCCCCTGCGCGTCGCGCCCATATCCTGCGTTCCCTCATCCGCGGCCGTCACGCGCGGCCCTTGACGGCAAGCTTGGCACTGAAGCGCGACCGCCGCACCCCCCATTGCAATCGCCGGGCGCGGCGGTGATGGTCGCCGCAAGCGCAGGAGTGACCATGGCCTTCGATGTCCTTCCCGGTCTCGGCCAGCCCATGCGACGGCTGGAGGACCCCCGGCTGCTCACCGGCGGCGGGCGCTATACCGCGAGCCTGCCGGCGGAAGGCGCCTTGCAGGCGGTTTTCCTGCGCTCCCCCTACGCGCATGCGCGGGTGCTTGGCGTGGATGCCGATGCGGCGCGCGCGATGCCCGGCGTTGTCGCCGTGATCACGGCGGCGGAGACGGTGGCGGCAGGGCTCGGCCACAACCCCGCGGTGACGGAAATCCGCGACGCCGAAGGCCGTCGCCACGTCGAGCCGCCCCGCCTGCCCATCGCCCCCGATCGCGTCCGTCATGTCGGCGAGATCGTCGCCATGGTCATCGCCGCCACGGCGCATGAGGCGCGCGACGCGGCGGAGGCCATCACCGTCGATTTCGAAGCCCTGCCCGCCGTGGTGGAAGGCGATGACGCGCTGCGGGACGGCGCGCCGCTGGTGCATGCGGAAGCGCCAGGCAATCTGGTGTGCGACTGGACGAAGGGCGATGCGGCGGCGACGCAGGCTGCCTTCGCGCGCGCCGCGCAGGTGGTGCGCGTGGCCTATCGGTCGCCCCGCATCCTCGCGGGCTACCTGGAACCACGCGCGGCGCTGGCGGAGTGGGACGCGGCGGCAGGGCGCGTCACGCTGACGACGCCGAGCCAGGGCGTGCATCTGCTGCACCGCATCCTGGCCGACCACATCCTGCACATCCCGCGCGCGCAGTTGCGGGTGGTGACGCAGGATGTCGGCGGTGGCTTCGGGCCGAAGCTGCCGCCCTATCCCGAACAGGCGCTGGTCTGCTTCGCGGCGATGACGCTGCAGCGCAATGTGCGCTGGGTGCAGGACCGCACGGAACATCACCTGGCCGATACCCATGCGCGGGACCTCGTCGCCGAAGCGGCGCTGGCGCTGGATGCGCAGGGCCGCTTCCTGGCGATCGAGGTCAAGGCGGTGGCGAATTTCGGCGCCTATGTCTCCACCGTGAATCCCTCCATCCCCACGGGCGGCATGGCGAAGGTGCTGTGCGGCCTCTACGATATTCCGGCCGCGCACATCGCCATGCGTTGCGCCTTCAGCAACACCGCGCCGGTCGATGCCGTGCGCGGCGCCGGCAAGCCGGAAGCGCTGGTGCTGGTGGAACGCCTGGTGGATGAAGCCGCGCGCGTCACGGGGCGGGACCCCGTCGCGCTGCGACGGCTGAACCTCGTGCCGCGCGATGCCTTCCCCTATCGCACCGCGCTCGGCTACCGCTACGACAGTGGCGATTATGCCGCGCTGATGGATCGCGTGCTGGCGCTGGGCGATGAGGCGGGCTTCGCCACTCGCCGCGCCGCGTCGGAAGCGCGCGGGATGCGGCGCGGGCGCGGCTTTTCCTGCCACCTGCACGGCTCCGGCGGCTGGGGGGATGAGACCTCGCAGGTCGCGGTGCTGCCGGATGGCACGGTGGAAGCGCGCACCGGCACGCAGAGCCAGGGGCAGGGCCACGCCACGGCCTATGCGCAGGTGCTCGCGGCACGGCTCGGCATCGATCCCGCGCAGGTGCGGATCGTGCAGGGGGATAGCGACCGCATCGGCCGTGGCGGCGGCACCGGCGGGTCATCCTCCACCATCATCTCCGGCGCCACGATGACGCGGGCGGCGGATGTGCTGGTGGACCAGGCGAAGGAGGCTGCGGCGGCGCTGCTGGAAGCCGCGCCCGCCGATATCGTCTATGAGGCCGGCGGCTTCGTCATCGCCGGCACGGATCGCCGCATCGGGCTGTTCGAACTCGCTGCCCGGCATGGCGCGCTGCAAGGCCAGGCGGATTTCGCGGATACCGTGGAAAGCTGGCCCACCGGCATCGCTCGCTGCGAGGTGGAGGTGGACCCGGAGACGGGCGTGGTTGTGCTGGACCGCTTCGATGCCGCCATCGATGTCGGCATCGTCGTGAACCCCTTGCTGCTCGCGGGGCAGTTGCATGGTGGCTACGCCGCGGGCATCGGCCAGGCGCTGATGGAACAGGCGCGCTATGACGCGGACGGCCAGCTGCAGACGGCGACGCTGATGGACTACGCCATGCCGCGCGCCGATGACCTGCCTTGCTTTGCCCATGCCTCCGTGCCCGTGCCCTCGCCGAACAACATCCTCGGCATCAAGGGCGTCGGCGAATTGCCGACCAATGGCGCGCCAGCCGCCATCGCCAATGCGGTGATGGATGCGCTGGCGGCGGATGGCGTGCGGCACATCGAATTGCCGCTGACGCCGCAGCGCGTCTGGGATGCGCTTCGCGGTGCCGGCAGCAAAGGCTGAAGCCT
>CANJXD010000372.1 GCA_947478535.1 Acetobacteraceae bacterium | reverse complement strand
TGCCGCCCGATGCCGCTGCGATGGCAGCACATCTCGCGCGCGCATCGGCGCCGGGCACGGAAGTGGTGCTGCACGGGATGAACCCGCGGACCTACCAGACCGAGTATCCCGGCAACGACATCATGTTCAACTACTTCCAGACCCTGCACAGCCAGCAATTCGTGCTTGGCGCGATCGCGGCGGAAGAACAGGGCTTCGATGCCTTCGCGCTGACCACGCTGCCGGAGCCCTCGCTGCAGGAAATCCGCAGCATCGTGGACATTCCCGTCGTCGGCTACGGCGAAAGCGCGATGCTTGCGGCGTCCATGCTCGGCCAGAAAATTGGCGTGCTGCTGTTCATCCGCGGCATGGCCGGCACGGTGGAACGCAATGTGGACCGCATGGGCCTGTCCTCCCGCTTCGTCGGCGCGCAGGAGGTGAGCTTCACCTTCAACGATGTGCTCGCCGCCTATGCCGGGGATGCCGCGGAACTGGTGGAGCGGTTCCGTGCCGATGCCCGTCTGCTGATCGCGCGCGGTGCCGATGTGATCATCCCTGGCGAGGCGCCGCTTTGCCTGCTGCTGTCGAAGGCCGGCATTGCCGATGTCGATGGCGTGCCGGTGCTGGATGCCGTGACGGCAACGATTAAGGCGGCGGAGATGATGGTGGGCATGCGCCGGATCACCGGCGCGAAGCCCAGCCGCCGCGGCTATTTCCAGGCGCAGCCGCCTCGCGCCCGGGTCAAGGAATTGCTGCGCTTCTACGGTATCGACCGTATCGGCGAAGGCTGACAACGAGACGGATCGGGAGGAACAACAATGATCGCAAGGCGCACCCTTCTTGGTGTGGCGGCCAGCGCCGCCGCCATGCCGGCCCCCATCGCGGCCCTGGCGCAGGACCGCTTTCCCACGCGCTCGTTGCGCATCGTTATCCCCTTCGCCACGGGCGGCAGCACGGATATACTGGCGCGGCTCTGCGCGCAGATGCTGACGGAAAAGCTTGGTCAGAACACGGTGGCGGAGAACATCACCGGCGCTGGCGGTACCATCGGCGCGCAGCGCGTGCTGGATGCGCCGGCGGATGGCTATACGCTGATGGCGGGCACGCCCGGCCCCATCACCATCAACCCGCATCTGCAACCGCGCATCCCCTATCAGCCGATGCGGGATTTCGAGCCGGTGGCCTTCGTCGGCGACAGCCCCGCCGTCATCGTCGTACGGCGGGACAGCCCGATCCGGACGCTGGCGGACCTGCTGGCGCGCGCGAAGGCCGATCCGGGCAAGCTGACCTATGCCTCGGCCGGCATCGGGTCCTTCGCGCATCTGTCGGGTGAGCTTTTCAAGTGGCGCGCGGGCGTCGACATGACGCATATCCCCTATCGCGGCACGGCGCCGGCGGCCACGGACATTATCGGTGGCCGCGTCGATGTGATGTTCGAGAACTATCCCTCCGTGCAGAGCTTCCTCGTCTCGGGCGAACTCCGCACGCTGGCGATTGGCGCGACGAAGCGGTCCACCTTGCTGCCGGGCGTGCCGACAGCGATGGAGGAAGGCGTCGCGGGCTATGAAAGCACGTCCTGGTTCGGGCTTTTCGTCCGCGCCGGCACGCCGCCCTCCATCATCGCCACGATGAACGCGGCCATCGATGCCGGCATCCGCGAGCCCGCCATGCTGCAACGCCTGGCCGGGCTCGGCATCGAGCCCGCGGGCGGGCCGCCCGGCAATTTCCGGGACTACATCGCGCGCAAGCTGGACGAAACCGGCCAGCTCATCCGCACCGCCCGCATCACCGCTGAATGAGGAAGCACGCCATGACGTCACGTCGCTCGCTGCTGCTCGCCACACCCGCTATCGCAGCATTGCCGCGTGCAGCCTGGGCGCAGGCCTGGGCGCCGACGCGCCCGGTGCGCCTTGTCGTGGCCTATCCCCCGGGCGGGGCCACGGACCTCGTCGCGCGCTGGGTGGCGCGGGAGCTTTCGCCGCGTCTTGGCCAGCCCGTCGTGGTGGAAAACCGTCCCGGCGCCAATGGGATTCTTGGCTCCCAGGCTGTGCAGCAGGCGGCGCCGGATGGGCACACGCTGATCTTCACGACGGCGGATACGCATTCCGTCAACCCCGTGGTGTATCGGCGCCTGCCCTACCAGCCGCAGAGCTTCGTGCCCGTCTCGGCGGTCGCGCGGCTGATCTTCTCGCTCGTCACGCGGCCGGGCCTCGGGCCGAAGACGGCGCCGGAATTCGTGGACCTCGCGCGGTCCCGCGCCGCCAATCCGCTGACCTTCGCGTCCTGGGGCATCGCCAGCACCTCCCAGGTGATGATGGAGACCCTGAAGTTCGAGACGCGGACGGAGATGCAGCACATCCCCTTCCAGGGCGCCGCCCCGGCCGTGCAGGCGCTGCTTGGCGACCAGGTGGATTCGATGATGCTGCCGGTCGCGGTCGCCATCGGCCAGGGCGGGCGCCTGCCGATCTGCGGTGTTGCGACCGCGCAGCGCTTCAGCGCCATCCCGACCGTGCCGACGCTGCGCGAACAGGGCATCGATCTCGCCGGTGATCTCTGGCTTGCCATCCTCGCGCCCCCCGGCACGCCGACCGGTGTGGCCGAGCGCATCGCGCAGGAAACCCAGGCCTTCGTGCGCGCCCCCGCGGCGCTGGACTTCCTGACGCCGAACGGGCTGGTCGCCGATACCCAGGACCGCGCCGCCTTCCTGCGCTACCTCATGGAGGATGATGCGGTGTGGCGGGCGCGGGTCGAACGTCTCGGCATCAAGCTCGATGACTGAGGAACGCCGCCCCATGAAGCTCTGGTACCAGTCCATGTCCCGCACCGCGGCGTGGGGCGCCTATCATCCGGTGCTGCGCCGGATCATCGAGGCCGTGAAGGACCCGGAGACGGAAGTCGAACTGCACGGCATCACCAAGGTCGGCGGCGTGGCCGACCAGTACCGCTATCTCGAATACCTAGAGAGCGGTGAGGTGATGGAGAACGTGCAGATCGCGATGCAACGTGGCTTCGACGCCTTCCTGATCGGCAATATCGCGGATCCGGGCCTGCGCGAATGCCGCGAGATCGCGAACATCCCCGTGCTCGGCCTGTGCGAGACAGCGCTGCATGTGGCGTCCATCATGGGGGCGAGCTTCTCCCTGGTGACGCTGAACGAGAAGTTCACCGCCCGCATCGTGGAGAATGTGGACCGCGCCGGGCTGCGGTCCCGCCTTGCCGGCACGCGGCGGATGCAGATGGAACGCATCCTCGACCTGAAGGAAGGCTTCACCAACCCGGAGGCGCGCGCCCGCATCATCGAACAGTTCCAGGTTGCGGCGCGGGAGACGGTGGAGGCGGGGGCGGAGGTGGTGATCCCCGCTGGCGGCGTCGCCATGGCGCTGCTGGCCGATGCGGGGGTGCATGACGCCGGACGCGGCGCGCCGGTGCTGAACGGTATCACCACGTTGATCAAGATGGGGGAGACGGCGGTGCGGATGAATCGCCTGATGGGCGGGCGCTTCCTGTCGAAGCGCCTCGCCTATGCGCCGCCCGGCGCCGATCAGATCGCGGAGATCCGCACCCACTATGGACATGTCTATCCGACGGTGGAGGCACCGTGATGCGCTGGGATGTTGTCGTCATCGGTGGGGGCCTCGCGGGCCACGCCGCGGCCATCGATGCGGCCGCCACGGGTGCCCGCGTGCTGATGCTGGAAAGCCAGCCGAAGGTGGGTGGCAGCACCGTGCTCAGCGGCGGGTCCTTCGCTTTCGCCCGCACTGCGGACCAGGAAGCCCGCCAGATCCGCGACAGTGACGAGCGTCTGGCCGAGGATATGCGCGCCGTCGCCGGTGGCGCGGCGGATGACGCGCTGGTGCAGGTCTATGCCGACAACCAGTTCGACGCGTGGAAGTGGCTCACGGATCGCGGTGTGACCTTCGGGCCGGTGCAGGCGGCCTCCGGCCAATCGGTGCCGCGCCAGCACCCCGCCAATCCGCGGGAGGTGATCCGCATTCTCGCGGAGGAAGTCGCGGCCAACCCCGCCATCACGCTCTGGGTGAATGCGAAGGCGACGCGCCTGCACCGGGACCCCGCGACGCAGCGCGTCACCGGCGTTTCCGTGCTGCGCGATGGCGAGGCGGTGGAGGTGGCGGTTGGCGGCGGGGTGGTCCTCGCCAGCGGCGGCTTTTCCCGCAATGCCGAGATGATGGAGACCTTCGCCCCGGCGCAGGCTGCGGCGAAGCGCGTCGGCGGCGCGGGCAGCCAGGGGGAGGGGCTGAAGCTCGCTTGGGCGCTCGGCGCCGGGCTGCGCGACATGGGCTACATCAAGGGCACCTTCGGCAACCATCCCGGCGCCGGGCCGGAACAGCACACGGCGATGCTCGGCATCTACAAGGGCGCCATCGCGGTCAACAAGGCGGGCCACCGCTTCGCCAATGAGAGCATCAGCTACAAGCTGCTCGGCGATGCCTGCCTCGCGCAGCCCGGCGCGGTGGGCTTCCAGATCCTCGACCAGGGCATCATGGATACCGCGGTGCCGGAGGTGCCGATCTTCAACTTCCAGCGCCGCATCGAGGAAGGCCTGCTGTTCCGGGAGCCGACGCTGCAGGCGCTGGCCAAGCGGATCGAGGTCGATCCGGTGGCGCTGGCGGCGACGGTCGCTGCGTACAACGCCGGCATCGATGCGGGGCGCGATGCCTTCGGTCGTACCGGCCTGGTGCAGGGCTTCGGCGCGTTGAAGAAGCTGGAGACGGCGCCCTTCTACGCCTACCCCTCCACCAGCGCCGTCATCGCCACCTATTGCGGGCTGACGGTGGATACCGGGATGCGCGTGCTGGATGTCTTCGGCGCGCCGATCGAGGGTCTTTTCGCCGCGGGCGAAATTACCGGAGGCTTCCACGGCAAGGCCTTCATGACCGGCACCTCGCTCGGCAAATGCGTGATCTGCGGGCGCATCGCCGGACGCAACGCGGCGACCGCGCTGGTGGAGGCCTGAGATGCCCATTGCCAGGACGCGGGACGGCGTCGGCCTGCACTACACCATTGACGATCACACGGACCCCTGGCGGGAGGCGCCCTGGCTGCTGCTGCAGCACGGCTACGGCCGCCATGCCGGCTTCTGGTATCGGTGGATTCCCTATCTCTCCCGCTGGTTCCGCATCATCCGCCCCGACATGCGCGGCTTCGGCAAATCGCGTGATGGCTTCGACCCCGCGGCCGGCTTCGACATGGCGACGCTGGCCGATGACGTGCTGGCGGTGCTGGACCATGCCGGCATCGACCGCGTGCATTATGTGGGAGAGGCGTTCGGCGGCACACTCGGCATGTTGCTCGCCGCGCGGGACAAGGCGCGCATCCGCACGCTGAGCCTGCTGTCCTCCCCCGTCTTCCTGCACCAGGAGGTGCAGAAGAACTACGCGCTGGGCGATGAGAGCTGGACCGAGGCGCTGCGCCGGCGTGGCGTGCAGGAATGGGTTCGCCAGACCAACGGCATCGCCCGCTTCCCGCCGGAGATCGGCCAGGGCTTTCTCGACTGGTACAGCACGGAACTCGCCCGCAGCGTGGAGGTGGAGACGCTGATCCGCTTCTCGGAACTCTGCGGCAGCTATGACCAGCGGCACCTGCTGCCGGCCATCGACGCGCCCGTGCTTGCCGTGTTCCCGGCGACGCGGGATGAACAGGTGGCGCTGCTGCGGGAGCATGTGCGAGACCTGAACGTGGTGCGTCTGGCGACGCGCTTCTTCATGATCTACCAGATCGCGCCACGCGCCTGCGCGGAGGCGGTGCTACATTTCTGCGCCCAGAGGGATGGCTTCAGCCCCACCGAATGACCGGAGAAGAACGACCATGACCATGCTGAGGAGACGCGACGCGCTGGCCGCCACGCTCGGGCTGGCCGCGTTGTCCCGGGTCCCCCCCGCCCGGGCGCAGGAAGCCGCTTCCGCCTGGCCGTCCCGCCCTGTGCGGATCATCGTGCCCTTCGCGCCGGGAGGTGGCACGGATGTGATGATGCG
>CANJXD010000371.1 GCA_947478535.1 Acetobacteraceae bacterium | reverse complement strand
GGTCGAACCACAGCGCGTAGTCCAGCGTGAACATGCGCGTCAGCCAGTTCTCCCGCGCATTGTAGTAGTTCAGCCGGCACTGCACGCAGGCCAGGTCCTTCGGGCCGCGCCGGAAGGCGGCGACCACCTTGCGGAGCTGGTCGGGTTCCGGCTTGTCCTCGGCATCGTAGATCACCAGCAGCGCGCCGCGCGCCAGCGGCAGGGCGAAGTTGCAGGCCTTGGGCTTGGTCTGCGGCTTCGATGGCGGCACGACCACGATCTCGAACACACCTTCGAGGTCGAGCGCCTGCGCGGCGGCGATGGTCGCGGGGTCGCCCTCCTCCAGCACGATCTTGATGTCGAGCTTCGCGGTGGGATAGTCGAGGTTGCGGAGCGCATGCACCAGGATCGGCAGCACTTCCGGTTCCTGGAACATCGGCACCAGGATGGTGACGGTGGGCAGGTCCGCTTCCGTCAGCCGCGCCGCGGCCTCGGCAAGCGCCCGATCCTCCGACGCCCAGCCGCGGCCGGCGCCAGCCAGCACCAGCACGCCGCGGAAGATCAGGTTGCCGAGGTAGAAGAAGCCCATCAGCGCGGAGAGCGTGACCAGCGTCGCCCCCGGCCACAGCGCCAGCGCCGCCAGGATGGTCAGCGCCATGACGGAAAGCCCGATCGCCTGCGGCGGTGTCAGCACCTGGCGGGCGGACATGGTGGGGTCCCGCTCCGCCAGCCCGTGCACCGCGCGGTGGGAGAAATCATCCCGGAACGCCATCTGCGTGGCGCGGGAGATGTCGCGCGCCGTGGCCACGCCGAAGCGGATGCGGGTGCCGCACCACGCCCAGGCGAGGCGGGCCGATTCAGGGTTCAGCCGGCTGACGGCAACGGTGATGATCCCGTCCTCCGCCCGCCGCCAGGGGATGACACCCTCCCGCGCATAGGTGGCGGCCAAAGCGGGGTCCAGCAGCGCGGCATCCGGCGGATCCGCGCGCAGGTCCAGCATCGGCATGTCATGCGCCGCGGCGAGCGCCGTGAAGTAGTCGAGCGGCCGCAGGCCAGGCAGCGCCATCAGCGCATCCTGCAACGGCACCGCGGCGAGGGTGGCGGCGGCCTCGGCGGCGTCCAGCGCCTCCGCCTCCAGCAGCCCGGCATGGAGCAGCCGTTCCGCCGCCAGCCGCGCAGGGGTGGGGGGCGCGATCAGGCCGCCATCCATCACGCGTGGACCGGTGTGATCAGGGCAGCCGGGCAGCGGATCATCCCCGCCGCCGGTCCCGCCGCGGCCGCGCGAAGGCGTAGCCGACCAGCGCCACGCCGGCGAGCCAAAGCACGCCCACCACATAGGGCCGCCAGATCAGCACGATGGAGGTCGTGGCCGGCGCATCCGGGTAGTTCGCGCGGACCAGTGGCGCGCTGTCCCGGCTCGACCAGGCGAGGGCGACGCCCTGGCGGTCCAGCAGCGCGATATCGCCGCGGTCGAGGCGCGGCGCGGCGGCGGGCAGGGGACCCATCAGCGTGGGCAGCCGCACCCAGAGGCCGGGCGTGGCGCCTGGCCCCGCCGGGATGAGCTGCGCGGCGATCACGCGCTGCACGCCATCCAGTGCCAGCAGCGGCCGTCCCTCGCGGTCCGACAAGGCGATGCGGCCGGCATCGAAACGCAGCGCCGGGGTGGTGCCGGCCGGGGCTTCGCGCGTGACGGCAACGAAGGGACCGCGCGGCTGCGGGGCGGTGCCGGGTTCCACCAGCGTCACGCTCAGCGGTGCGGCGGGGGGTATGACGGCGCGCAGCGCCCACAGCACGGGGTTGAGGGCCTGAGCCGTCAGCTCCCCGCCCGGGGCGTCGATGATGACCTCCACCCCCTCGGCATAGGTGGGCGGCAAGGCGAGGAATTCGCGCGCGGCGGTGGCGGGGCCAAGGCGGATGGCGCTGTCCGGCATCAACTGCGCGGGGCCGCTGGCGCTGGCGCGATGCAGGACGACACCGATGCGGTTGTCGATGCCGACCAGCCGTTCCGGGATGGGCAGGGCGAGCCTTGCATGGCCGTCCGCCGACAGGGTCGCGGCACCGAGCATCACCTCGTTGAGCAGCAGCGTCGCTACAGCGCGGCCGCCGGCGGGGTCCGGTGCCGCGCGGATCTCCACCTCCAGCGCTTCTGGCCGTGTGCCACGGGGCAGGTCGCGGGTCGAGAAATCGAGGCTCCAACTCGCCTGCGCCGCCTGTTGCGGGGCGGTGGACCCGCGCAGAGCGGAAAAGGGCAGCAACCGGGCGGTCGAGGCCGGCGCGCGGGCCTCAGCCACGGCAACAGCCGGCACGGCCGCAGCGCCGCGCCAGGGGCTGTCCAGCAGCCGCGCCGCGCGTTCGGGCTCCGTGCCACCCAGAGCCAGGGTCGGCAGGCCGGCGATCTCGATCACCGCCGCACCCTGTTCGCCAACGCCGACGGCGACGGCGCCGGTCGTCCACAGGCGCCCACCATCGGGGGCGCGCACTTCCACCGGCGGGCTGCCGGAGGTGATCTCCACATCCCGGCCCGTGCCGGCCAAGGCGAGGCCGATCCGCAGCGCCGCCGCGGCTTCCGCCGGCGGAATGGCGCCCGGGCGCATTAGCACCTGGGTCTGCAGCGGCAGCAGGCGGAACAACGCGGCGACCGAGGGGACGGCATCCTCCGGCACCAGCAGGGTGGCGTAGCTTTCGGCCCGCACGGTCGCCCGGGCGCCGCTGCCGGAGCCGCCGAGATCGACCAGTCGCAGGTTGACCCGCAGCGCATCGGCTTCCCGCGCCAGGTCATCCCCGGGGATCGGCGCCTCGACCACGATGGTGGTCTCGCCGGGGGCAAAGCCGCGACTGGTGATCAGCCGCCCATTGGCGCGCAGTTCGACGGCGAAGCGGCCGGGAAAGGGGGCGACGAGGTCCACCGCCAGTTCCACCCGCGCCGCGAGGCCGTTGATGCCGCGCGGGAGGGGGAAGAACAGGTCCTGCCCCGTGGCGTCAAAGGTGAAGCCTGCGGTCAGCCCGAGTTCCGGCAGCGCGATGCGGCGTTGCAAGGGCTCCGGCGGCACCGCTGTGATGGGGGAGGCCATCGGAAGCGGTGGCAGCGGCACCAGCGGCTGCGCCGTGATGGCGGGTGCGGCCGGGGGCGCAGCCGGTGGGGGGCGTGGCGGATTGCGGTTGGGGCGCTGCTGCGCGGCAGCGGGAGCCACAGCGCCGAGCCATAGCGCGGCAAGGAGCATGCGGCCGACAAAGCGGAGGCCGGCAAAGCGGGGGCCGGCAAAGCGGACGCCGGCAAATCGGACAGTTGAGCGGGAAGGTCGCACGGGTCCTCGGGCAGTCCTTTGCGCAGCCGAATACGCCCGGCCCCCGGCGCCCCTTGTCAGGGGCTGCAAGGATGCCAGGCGAGCCGCGGCCGGCTGGCCGCCTTCCTGCTGCTTCAGCGCCAGTATTTCACCCCAGGCGTGTGCACCGCAAGTCAGGTGGCGCCTTCAATAGCCCCGCTCAGGCTCCGCGAGCAGGGGAAATGCCGAATGGACGTGCGGCACGACCAGCGGTGCCACCGGATGCAGCATGGTCTTCTCCACCTTGGCGAAGGAGGCGGCGCCGAGCAGGCCGAGGCAGGTCTGCACCTCATCCTCCAGCAATTCGAGCACGCGCCTCACCCCTTCCTCCCCGGCAGCGGCCAGGCCGTAGCAGTAGAGCCGGCCGATGCCGACCATCTCCGCCCCCAGCGCGATGGCCTTCACCAGATCCGAGCCACGGCTGATGCCGCCATCCATCCAGATGCGGGCCTTGCCGCCCACGGCCTGCACCACTTCCGGCAGCACGGCGAGCGAGCCGCGTCCGTGATCGAGCTGGCGGCCGCCATGGTTCGAGACATAGACGACCTCGATCCCGTGCTGGACGGCGATTTCCGCATCCTCGCCGGTGCCGATGCCCTTGAGGATGAGGGTGACGTTGGGGTGGCGCGCCCGCACCCCGGCGATATCGGCCCAGCAGAGGGAGGCCTGGTGGTTCATCCCCTCCGACCGCGCGCGCCAGTGCTTGACGAAGCGCTTGGCGATATCGCGTTCGCGGCGGCTGTAATGGGCGGTGTCCACGGTGATGGCGAAGGCGTCATAGCCCGCATCCATGGCGCGCTTGATGTGGTCGTCGATGAAGTCTGGCCCGCCGCGGACGTACAATTGAAAAACCTTGGCCCCGGTCGGGTTCGCCTGGGCGGAGCCTTCGAGGCCGGGTTCGGTCACGCTGCTGACGATGATCGGCACGCCAAACGCCGCCGCCGCCCGGCCCGCCGTCGCTGCGCCACCGGGATCGAAACTGTCGAGCGAGCCCACCGGCGCCAGGGCCACGGGCAGGCGGATGCGGCGCTTGCCGAGGAAATCCCCGCTGCTGTCCAAGGTGCTGACATCGCGCAGCACGCGGGGGCGGAAGGCCCAGGCATCGAGCGAGGCGCGGTTGCGGCCAAGCGTCGTTTCCGTTTCTGTCGCGCCCACTAGGTAGTCCCAGATATTCGCGTTGAGCCGGATCTTCGCAGCCTTCACCAGCTCATGCAGTGTCCGGAAGCGTTCCTGGTTTTCGGCCGACATGCGGTGTTTCCCCTCTTGATCGGCGCGCACTCTGCAACGCCGGAAGCCGGGCTTCTAGCCCGGGCGGACGCCGCGCAGGGTTGCGAGAATGGCTTGCGCGCGGGCGAGGGTGGGAAGTTCCGCGACAGGCACGGAAAGGCGTTGGCGCCAGTTCGGCCTTTCGCGGTCCGTGCCGGGCAGGTTCACCGCCACCTCCTCCCCTGCCAGATCCTCCGCCTGCACCAGCATCAGGGCGGAGGGGGCGCGGGCGATGAGGGTGTGGATGGCGGCGGCCATCGCGTCATCCAGCGTGTCCGAGTGTGGCAGTCCGTGCCGGGCCAGCAGGTCCCGGATGCCGGCGAGGTCAGCAGCGCGGGTGGCCCGGGCGGCCGGTTCATCCGCCAGCAGGCCGAGTGCGGCACGTTCGGTGATATCGGCGCCGGTCCAGAAGCCGGCCAGCGTCGGCAGATCATGCGTCGAGACGCAGGCGGCGGCGCGCGCCGGGTAGAACTCCGGGGGAGTGAAGCCCTGGCCCTGCCGCTCGAACCACAGCACGCGGTAGGAGAGCACATCGGCGGCTTGCAGGGCCTGGCCGATGCCTTCGGGGACGGTGCCGAGATCCTCCCCCACCACCAGGCAGCGGGCGCGATGGCTTTCCAGCGCGACCTGCCCGAGCAGGTCCTCGAACGGATAGGCGAGATAGGCACCCTCGCCGCCCTTGGCCCCCTCCAGCACCAGGAACAGGCGCCGCAGGCCAAGGACATGGTCGATCCGCAGCGCCGCGGCGTGACGCATATTGGCGCGGATCAACTGGGCGAAGGCGGCATGGCCGGTGGCGACGCCGTGACGCGGGTCCGGCGGCGGCAGCGCCCAGACCTGGCCATCGGCGGCGAAGGGATCGGGCGGCGCACCGATGGAAAAACCGGGGAGGAAGCGGCTGTCACCGGACCAGGTCTCCGCGCCATCCGGGGCGGCGCCGACGGCGAGGTCCCGATACAGCCCCGCACCGGCCTGCCCGGCTTCCGCCAATTGGGCATCGGCGAGCATCTGCTGGAAGGCGATGCGGGCGACGCTGTCGGGATGGGCGATGGCGGTATCGCCCTGCCGCTGGGCAGCCGGCCAGTGGCGGGTATCGGTGTGGCCATGCGCCTCGGCCAGCGCGACCCAGGTGCAGAAACGCTCCAGCGTCTTGCCGCCGGCGGCGCGGAAGGCGGTGAGCGCCGCGTGCAGCGGATGCGCCGGCGTCAGCGCCTGCCAGGCCGCATCCAGCACGGCGCGCTTGGCGGCCCAGACGGCGGCGTGGTCCACGCTCGGCAGGGCGGATAGCGCGGCGAAGGCGGGGCGCTGCGCGGCGAGGGCCTGCGGGGCGAGATCGGCGAGCCGGGTGACATCGATGAACAGGGGATCGAGGAAGCGCCGATCGGCGGGGTGATAGGGGCTGGCGCGACTGCGATC
>CANJXD010000370.1 GCA_947478535.1 Acetobacteraceae bacterium | reverse complement strand
GCCCTTCGACGTGCCGGTCACCCAGAACCGGCTGTGGATCCTCGCCTTCTCGCTGGTCGTGCTCGCGCTGACCGTGGCGGCCATCCGCTTCACCCGCTTCGGGCTGGAGATGCGGGCGGTGACGCAGAAGCGGGCGATCGCGTCCTCCATGGGCATCCGCACCGGGCGCGTCGACGCACTGACCTTCGCCTTCGGGTCCGGCATCGCCGGCATCGCCGGCGTGGCGCTGAGCCAGATCGACAACGTCTCCCCCAACCTCGGCACCGGCTACATCATCGACAGCTTCCTGGTCGTGGTGTTCGGTGGCGTGGGCTCGCTCGCCGGCACGCTGGTCGGCGCCTTCGGGCTTGGCATCGTCAACAAGGTGCTGGAGCCCTGGGCGGGCGCGGTGCTGGCCAAGGTCTTCGTGCTGATCGCGGCGATGATCTTCATCCAGCGGCGGCCGCGCGGCCTGTTCGCGCAAAAGGGCAGGGCGGCGGAAGCATGAGCACCGCCACCTCCCCCCTCCCCGCCGCCAGCGGGCTGCGGCTAGGGCTGCGCGCCTCGCTGGTCGCGGCCGTCATCGCGCTCGGCCTGCTGCCGATCCTGAACCTGCTGCCGGTCGGCCATGCGCTGCATGTCTCGGACTTCCTGGTCAGCATCACGGGCAAGTGGATCTGCTACGCGATCCTCGCCCTCTCGCTCGATCTCGCCTGGGGTTATGCGGGCATCCTCTCGCTCGGCCACGGCGCCTTCTTCGCGCTGGGCGGCTATGCCATGGGGATGCACCTGATGCGGCTGATCGGGCCGCGCGGCGTCTATGGCCACCCGGTGCTGCCGGATTTCATGGTGTTCCTCGGCTACCGCGAATTGCCGTGGTACTGGCTGGGCTTCGACAATTTCGGCTTCGCGATGCTGATGGTGTTCCTGGTACCAGGCGCGTTGGCGCTGGTGCTCGGCTGGCTTGCCTTCCGCAGCCGCATCACCGGCGTCTATCTGTCCATCATCACCCAGGCCATGACCTATGCGCTGATGCTGGCCTTCTTCCGCAACGACATGGGCTTCGGCGGCAATAACGGCTTCACCGACTTCAAGGAACTGCTGGGCATACCGCTCAACACCGACGCTGCGCGGGCGATGTTGTTCTACGCCGCCCTCACCTCGCTGGTCGTGGCCTTCCTGATCTGCGCGCGCATCACCCGCAGCAAATACGGCCGGGTGCTGACGGCGATCCGCGATGCCGAAAGCCGCGTGCGCTTCCTCGGCTACAACACCACGCATCACAAGCTGTTCGCCTTCGTCATTTCAGCGATGCTCGCGGGGCTTGCGGGCGCGCTGTATGTGCCGCTGGTCGGCATCATCAACCCCGGTGAATTCAGCCCGGGCAATTCGATCGAGGCGGTGATCTGGGTGGCGGTCGGCGGGCGCGGCACGCTGGTGGGCGCCATCCTCGGCGCCTTCACGGTGAACGGG
Organism: Acetobacteraceae bacterium; assembly: GCA_947478535.1. The sequence continues at coordinate 4,549 of CANJXD010000370.1, read as the reverse complement.
CTCAAGACCTGGCTGACCAGCGCGGCGCCGGACCTGTGGCTGCTGGTGCTCGGCGCGCTGTTCGTGGTGGTGACGCTGCTGCTGCCCAAGGGCCTGATCGGCCTGCTGCGGAGGGTGCCGAAGTGAAGAAGGGACGCAGGCTTTACCTCGATGGCGTCTCCGTCGTGTTCGATGGCTTCAAGGCGCTGAACAACCTCTCGCTCATCGTCGAGCCCGGCGAATTGCGCTCCGTCATCGGGCCGAATGGCGCGGGCAAGACGACGATGATGGATGTCATCACCGGCAAGACGCGCCCCACCACCGGCACCGTCACCTTCGGGGAGCTGGACCTGACCCGGATGGATGAGGCCGCGATCGCCAATCTCGGCATCGGGCGGAAATTCCAGAAGCCCACCATGTTCGATGCGCTGACGGTGTTCGAGAATCTCGAACTCGCGCTCAAGGCCCCGCGCGGCCCCATCGCCTGCCTGCGCTGGGTGCTGGGCGGGGAGGCGCGGACGCGGATCGAGCAGACCCTGGAAGAAGTGGGGCTGACGGAACGCGCGCACGACCTGGCGGGCATCCTCTCCCACGGCCAGCGGCAGTGGCTCGAGATCGGGATGCTGCTGATGCAGGACCCGGAGTTGCTGCTGGTGGATGAGCCCGTCGCCGGGATGACGGATTCCGAGACAGAACACACCGCCGCCCTGCTGGTCCGCATCGCCGGCAAGCGGAGTGTGGTGGTGGTGGAGCATGACCTGGAATTCGTGCGCGCGCTCGGCCGGCGCGTGACCGTGCTGCATGAAGGAAGCGTCCTGTCCGAGGGCTCGATCGACCATGTGCAGAACGACCAGCGCGTGATCGAAGTGTATCTGGGGCGCTGAGATGCTGAACGTCGCTTCGATCGACCTGTCCTACGGCGCCAGCCTCTGCCTGCGCAGCGTCTCCCTCGTCGCGGAGCCGGGCAAGGTGACGGCGGTGCTGGGGCGCAACGGCGTCGGCAAATCGTCACTGCTGCGGACGATCATGGGGCTGGAACGCCCGCGCGCCGGGACCATCACCTGGGAAGGCCGGGACGTGACGCGGCTCGGCCCGGCGGAACGCGCCCGCGCCGGCATCGGCTATGTGCCGCAGGGGCGGGAGATCTTCCCCTTCCTGACGGTGCAGGAAAACCTGGAAACCGCACTGGCCGCGGCACCGCGCGGGTCCTCGGTGGATCAGGAGGTGTTCGACCTGTTCCCGATCCTGCGGCAATTCCTGCGGCGGCGGGGCGGCGACCTCTCCGGCGGGCAGCAGCAGCAACTGGCGATCGCGCGCGCGCTGTGCGCCCGGCCGCGCCTACTGATCCTCGACGAGCCGACGGAGGGCATCCAGCCCAGCGTCATCAAGGATATCGCCCGCGTCATCCACCACCTTTCGCGGGACCGGAAGATGGCAGTGATCCTGGTGGAGCAATACTACGATTTCGCCCGCGAACTGGCGGACAGCATCACCGTGATGGTGCGCGGCGAAGTGGCCCTGGCCGGCGCGGCGGGCACGCTGGATGAAGCGGCGGTGCGCAAGCTGCTGACGGTGTAGCCCTCAGCTTGCAATGCCCAGCACGCCCTTCGCGTCCAGCGTCACGCCGGCCATGCCGGGGCGGGTGGCGAAGACCTCGATGGGGTGGAACAGATACAGCCAGGGCGGGTTGACGTTGAGACGGGCGAGGCAGCGCCCATAGGCAGCCTCCCGCGCCGCATCCTCCACCGCGTGGTTGGCCGCCGCGATCATCGCTTCCAGCACCGCATCGTCATGTCCCTGCCACCAGATGCCCTTCACGGCCGACGACACCTTGTCGTTCAGCACGCGGTAGGTGCTGTGCGGCGTGGAATCGAAGATCGCCATGTCGCCCATCTGCTTGCGGCCGACTTCCCGCGCATATTCCGGGCGGTCCGGTTGCACCGCGATCCGGGCATCCAGGCCGACGGCGGCGAGATCGGCAGCGACGCGTTCGCTGATCTCCCGCGCCTTCTCCGGCATGAGCTCGGGCGTGCGGATCAGCACCGGGCCGGTCGGCGCACACCCTTCCAGCAGCCTTCGGGCGAGCGCGGGATCATGCGGGATGGGGGATATCCCGGCCGCCTTCATCCCCCGGTGCAGCGGGCTGACGACGGAGGCGGCGCGCACGCCGAGGCCATGGAACAGGTCCCGGATGATCGCATCGCCATCCACGGCGTGATTGACCGCCCGCCGCGCCTCCGGCGCCGTGAACAGCCCCGTGGTGCAATTCAGGTAGTACATGACGGAGAGCGTGTTCAGCGCGCGGCCCCAGCGCAGGTCATCGCCGAAATCGAGCGGCCCATGCGCACGTTCGAGATTCATCGCGGCATCGGCGCTGCCGTCGCGCAGCATCCGCAGGCGATCCTCCGCTGCGGCGACCGCGGTGAAGGCGATGCGCGAAGGCCCCTCCCCCACACCGACACGGCCCAGCAGCGCGTCCTTCTCATGCGTATGGTCCAGCACGCGATAGGGGCCGGTGCCGAGCAGCGGGCGGCCATCGGCGGTCAGCCGGCAGAGGTAGAATTCGGTGAAGACATCGGTGATGTCGGCGAAGGGCGTCGGGTTTTCCACCGTCACGACATCATCGCCATCGGCGGCGATACGGGCATGGGCGAGGTAGCGCGAATAGCTCCACTTCATGCCGAACATGTCGAGGCTGTCGCAGATCGCGGCGATGAACTGCACCACATCCTCCGCCACGCAGCGCCGCCCGTCATGGAACACGGCACCCGGGCGGATGGTGAAGCGCCAGCGCCGCGCCGTGCCATCATGCGTCCAGGCCGAGAAAAGCCCGGGCCGCAGCGTGCCATCCTCCCACTTGATCAGTGGCTCCAGCACCAGGTTCTTCAGGGTGAGGACGCTGGTATCGTCCGTCACCTGGCGCGGCGGCGTGAAGCGGCACTTCTCGGCGGCGATCCGGAGCAGCGACATCGCCACTCTCCCTATTGTTCACCGGGATGATGCGGCGCTTCGGGGGTGGCGGCAATCGCCGCGGGATGGACTATGCTGCCCTGATATGGAGGAGCCGCCGATGACCCTGACGCCCGACATCGCCCGCCAGTTCAACGCCTGCGCCGTGCCGACGGTGAATGCCGTGATGGCGAAATCCGGCCTCGGCAGCAACCACATGCGCACCTTGGCGCCGATCGGCCCGAAGCGACGCTTCGTCGGCCGCGCCGTCACGCTGCGCGCCATCCCGACGCGGGAGGATTTTCGCCGCCGCGTCGCCGCCGGCGAACTGCCGGACCTGCAAGGCGCGGCGTTCGAGGCGCTGGGGCCGGATGACGTGCTGGTGATCGATGCCCGCGCCGATGTCCGCGCCTCGGTCTTCGGCGATATCATGGCGACCTTCGCCCAGGTGCGCGGCGCCGCGGCCATTGTCATCGATGGCTGTGTCTCCGACCAGGAAGCGATCGCGGGCATTGATCTCGCGGTCTTCGCCAAGGGCAATGCCGCGACCTCAGCCTCACTGTTTCTGCACTTCACCGACATCAACGTGCCAGTGGGCTGCGACGGCGTCGGCGTGGAGCCCGGCGATATCCTGGTGGGCGATGGCAATGGCGTGGTGCTGGTGCCAGCGGCCCACGCCGCGGAGATCGCCGCCGCCGCCTTCGCGCGGGAGGAGATGGAGGCCTTCATCGTGGAGCGCATCAGGGCCGGCGCGCCGCTGAAGGGCACCTACCCCGCCGATGAGGCGACGCGCCCGGCCTATGCCGTGTGGAAGGCCGCGCGCGGTTGAGTCAGGCTGGCACTGCCATCCCGCGCGCCACGCCCGGCCGCTCCGCCATGCGGCGCATCCAGGCGCGGAGATGGCCGAGCCCACCGGCACGGTCCATCAGCTTCTGGCGGAAGGCCGCGGTCGGGTAGAGCGCGAAATCCGCCAGCGTCACCTCATCCCCCGCCAGCCAGGGCGTGATGGCCAGTTGCGCATCGACCTGGCCGAGGAAGCGCAGCAGCCGCGCCTCGTAATGCGCGATGATCGGCGCCGGCGTGTCGCTGAGTTCGCTGGTCAGCACGAAGATGGGATGCGTGGCGCTGATGATGTCCGTCATGGTGTGGGACAGCCATTGCAGCACGCGGGCGCGCGCCGCTGGCTCCTTCGGCAGGAAGCGGCCTTCCTGCTCGCAGAGATGCTGCATGATGGCGAAGGATTGCGACATCGCCACCCCCGTCGCGGCATCCCGGAACACCGGGATGGCGCCGGACGGGTTGATGGCGAGCATGGCCGCCGATTTGGTCGCGTCATCGTCGATATCGACGGCATGCGCGCGATAGGGCAGGCCCAGCTCCTCCAGCATGATGGAGACGCGGAGCCCGTTGGTGGTGCGCGCGGTCCAGATCTCGATCATTGCGGGTCGAAGGTCCGCAGGATCGGCGCCCAGAGGGTTTCCTGCGCCCGCATGAAGGCCAGGTGGTCGGCGGCGGAGGAGGGTTCGACATCGACGCCGAGGCGTTCGAAGGTGGCGCGGTTGGTGGCATCGGCGAAGACGGCGTCAAAGCCCTGGCGCAACCGCGCCAGCACCGGCGCCGG
>CANJXD010000369.1 GCA_947478535.1 Acetobacteraceae bacterium | reverse complement strand
GCCTGCTGGATCTGCGCCACGCCCGTATAGGGCGTGCCGTCCAGGTTGGTGCCGGTCACGTCATACAGCCCATCGCGCTGCGCCGCCGCCGGTGCGGCGAAGGCGGCGAGCAAGGGCAGGGCGAGGATAAGGCTACGGGCGTTCATCGGTAAGGCTCCGGACAGGCGGCGGGAGGAAACGCGCCCCTTCATAGTACGTCAACCACGCCGGCCATGCCGGCCGGGTCAACCACGCCGGCCATGCCGGCCAGGTCAACCACGCCGCCACCTCAACCACGCCGCTACTTCACCATGGCGACGCGCAGCGCATTGGTCGTGCCCGGCGTGCCGAACGGCACGCCCGCCGTCACCACGATTTCATCCCCGTGCTTCGCGAAGCCTTCCTGCGCGGCGGAGCGGATTGCCTTGGCGACCATGTCCGTCATCGAATGCGGCTCTACCGACATCAGCGGATGCACCCCCCACACCACCGCCATGCGGCGCGAGGTCTGCTCCGAGGAGGTGAGGCCGAGAATCGGGCAACTCGGCCTCTCCCGCGCCACGCGCAGCGTGGTGGACCCCGTGCTGGTGAAGGTCGCGATCACTTCCGCGTCGATGGTCTGCGCCACCTGGCGGGCGGCGGCGGCAATGGCGCCGGCCGAGGATCTCTCCGGCGCCGGGCGTTCCGCATCGGTCAGCGTCCGCCAGCCCGGGTCCTGCTCCACCCGGGCGATGATGCGGTCCATGATGTTCACGGCCTCGAAGGGGAATTGCCCCGCAGCCGTCTCGGCCGAGAGCATCACCGCATCCGCGCCATCGAACACCGCCGTCGCCACGTCGGAAGCCTCGGCGCGGGTGGGGGAGGGGGCGGAGATCATGCTTTCCAGCATCTGCGTCGCCACCACCACCGGCTTGCCCAGCGCGCGGGCGGCGCGGACGATGCGCTTCTGGATCAGCGGCACTTCCTCCGGCGGGCATTCCACGCCGAGGTCGCCGCGCGCCACCATGACGCAATCCGCGACCGCGAGGATGGCGTCGAGGTTTTCCACTGCCTGCGGCTTTTCCATCTTCACCATGATCCAGGCCCGGCCGGCGGCGATCTGCTTGGCCTCGATCACATCCTCCGGCCGCTGCACGAAGCTGAGGCCGATATACTCGACCCCCTGTGCGAGTACGAAGTCGAGGTCGGCGCGGTCCTTCTCGGTCAGCGCCGGGATCGGCAGCACGACATCGGGGACGTTGACGCCCTTGCGGTCGGACAGCGCGCCACCGACGAGGACTTCCGTCTCCAGATGGTCTTCCCGCTTATGCAGCACGCGCAACCTCAGCTTGCCGTCATCAAGCAGCAGCGTGGTGCCGATGCCGGCGGCCTGGAGGATCTCGGGGTGCGGCAATTGCACGCGGCGCACATCGCCCGGCGTCGGGCTGAGGTCGAGGCGGAACTTCTGGCCGGTCTGCAACTGGACGCGCCCGCCCTGGAACTTGCCGACGCGCAGCTTCGGCCCCTGCACATCGGCCAGGATGCCGATCGGGCGGCCCACCTTCTGTTCCAGCGCCCGGATGATGGCGATGCGCTCGGCATGGTCGGCGTGGGAGCCATGGCTGAAATTCAGCCGGAACACATCGGCGCCACCGCGGAACAGCCGCTCGATCACCTCAGGGGTGGAGGAAGCGGGGCCGAGGGTCGCGATCATCTTCGTGCGTCGGCGGCGCAGCGGAATCCGTGAGGCCATGGGGCGGACAATTCCTTCGCGGCGGGGCGCTTCTGGGGTCTCGGGGGGGGCATTCGGCCGGATGCTGGCAACCGGCACGCCAAGTGCGCGCGCGACCTCGGCGACCCGGTCATCCGGCACGCGCTTCCATTGGGAAACGGCGGCGGTGGAGATGCCAAGGGCGGTGGCGATACGGGTGACGGCGCCGCGCTGGATCAGCAGGGCTTCAAGGGAGGGGTCTCGCATCGGGCGACCTTACCTATTCTAAGGCATTCGCGCCAGAGGATCCCGTGAACTTAGTAATGCTAAGTTAACAGCGGTGCTTTCGCCCCCTGTGGCATTCCGGCCACGCCGTCCCCGAATTGCCGCACCGCCTGCGGCAACTTTCCCGAAGCCGCGTTGAGGGGGGGTGGATGCGGCGGCCGAGCGACGGCTGCCGGCCCGACCGACCAGGAGAATGCCCCCATGATTCCGAAAACGACCAGTTTCCGAAACGCTTTGCTCGCCTCCCCCTTCCTCGCCGTCGGGCTGCTTGCTCTGCCGGCGGCGGCGCAGCCCATCAGCGGCATCTATATCGGTGCCGGCGCCGGCATGAACTGGCTCCAGGATGCGAACCTGGCCGCCACCGGCCAGCTCGGTCAGGCGCTGAGCGCCGCCGGTCGCAGCACGCGCGGCGACATCAGCTTCGAACAGGGCTGGGTCGGCGTCGTCAGCCTCGGCTACGGCTTCGGCAACGGGGTACGGACCGAAATCGAAGGTAGCCTCCGCCAGAACGAGGTGGACAACATCAGCGGCTTCGGTGGCACCAACCGCGTCAGCGGTTCGTCCCGCAGCTGGGGCGTGATGGCGAATGCGCTGTATGATTTCGACCTCGGCATCAACATCGGCGGCGCGTCGATCCAGCCCTATCTCGGCGTCGGCGCCGGTTATGTCTGGCGCGAATTCGACGATGTGCACGCCAATGTCCTCGGCGGCACCGTCCGCACGGACGGCACGGATGGCCGCTTCGCCTACCAGGGCATCGCGGGCATCGCGACGCAGCTGAACAACATCTCCCCCGGCTTGGCGCTGACGGCGGAGTATCGCTACATGGGGACGCTGGAACACAAGTTCGACACCAGCAGCGGCGGTGGCGCCTTCGCCGTGACGCGCGGCAATACCCGCAGCGAGAACATCAACCACTCCGTGCTGATCGGCCTGCGCTACGCCTTTGGCGTGACGCCGCCGCCGCCGCCGGTGACCGCGCCGATGGCCCCCACCGCGCAGGCCCCCGCGCCGGCCCGCACCTACCTCATCTTCTTCGACTTCGACCGGGCGGACCTGACCGACCGCGCGCGGCAGATCATCGCCGACGCGGCCGGCAATTCCGGCCGGGTGCAGACGACGCGGATCGAGGTTTCCGGCCACGCCGACCGCTCCGGCACGCCGCAATACAACCAGCGCCTGTCTGAACGCCGCGCCGAAGCGGTGGCGGCGGAGCTGGAACGGCGCGGCATCACCCGCGGCCAGATCAGCATCCAGGCCTTCGGCGAAAGCCGCCCGCTGGTTGCCACGGCCGATGGGGTGCGGGAGCCGCAGAACCGCCGCGTGGAAATCGTCCTGCGCTGATCTGATCCGCGCATGAAAAAGGCCGGGGGAGCGGTGCTCCCCCGGCCAACGCCACGCCTTCCCCAGATGGTTCAGGCGGCCCGCAGGGCACCGCTGGTCGGCCAAAGGAAGAACACTCGGCCATGAGCCTGGAATTCGCGCTTCCACGCGGCAGCCGCCAGGCCGAGCGATGCGACGCCCCAGAAGACGATGTATTCAAGCCCGCCGAAGTTCCACAGCCAGATCGGCCCCTTGGTGAGCAGCACGGCGTAGCCCGCGAGGGCCATGACGGCAGCCGATGCCAGCCCCATCCACTTGACCTGGATGTTGAGCGTCAGCGCCACCGCGCAGGCGGCTTCCGTGAGGATGGCGAGCCACACCCACACCATCGGTGGATGAAAGCCGACACGCCCGAACAAGCCCGCCGCACCTTCCAGCCCATTCAGCTTGAACAGCACATGCGGCACCTAGAACAGGCCGGCCATGAGGCGCACGGGCACCGCGGGGTCGGTGAGGTCGAAGTCGGATTTCGAGAAAGCCATTGTCGCCTCCTGGGCTGACTGGCCGGATGCAGGGGCACCGGCCGTGGGAGCACCATGGATGCGCCGGGCAAAATTCTGATTGCGCCACATCAAGCCGCCGATTGGCCGGTCGTATACCCATCATTCGCCACCATGATGATGTGGCGTCACACCACCAGGATCGCCCTGAAATCGTTCACATTGGTCAGCGTCGGCCCGCTCTCCAGCAGGTCCCCGATTGTGCTGAACAGGCTGTAGCTGTCATGGCCCGCCAGCACCGCGCGCGGGTCCAGCCCCGCCGCCCGGGCGCGTGCCAGCGTATCGGGCGTGGCGATCGCCCCGGCATTGGTCTCGGACCCGTCGATCCCGTCCGTATCCCCCATCAGCGCCCAGATGCCCGGCGCGCCGGCCAGCGCGACGGCGGCGCCGAGCAGCGCCTCCGCGTTCCGCCCGCCGCGCCCATGGCCTTCCGGCCCGATCGTCACCGTGGTTTCCCCGCCCGAGAGCAGGACGCAGGGCGCGGGCAGGGGGTGGCCGTGCTGGGCGGCGGACAGCGCGACGCCCGCCAACACCTTGCCGACCTCCCGCGCCTCCCCTTCCAGCGCATCACCGAGGATCACCGGCCGCAGCCCAAGCCCCCGAGCAGCCTCGGCGGCGGCTTCCAGCGCCATGCGCGGTGTCGCGATGAAGCGGTAGTCCACGGCGCCGAGCCTGGGGTCACCCGGCTTTGGGCTTTCCTCCGCACCGCGCGCGAGATGCGCGACGGCGGCTTCCGGCAGCGCCATCCGGTAATGCGCGACCAACGCCCGCGCGTCCTCGAAGGTCGAGGGGTCCGGCACGGTCGGCCCGCTCGCGATCACGGTGGGGTCGTCGCCCGGCACGTCGCTGATCGCCAGGGTCACCACCCGCGCCGGATGTGCCGCCACCGCCAGTCGCCCGCCGGAAAAGGCGGACAGGTGCCGGCGGATGCAGTTCATCTCATGGATCGTGGCCCCGGAAGCGAGCAGCGCCCGGTTGACCGCCATGAGGTCGTCCAGCGTCAGCCCTTCCGCCGGCAGCGTCGTCAGCGCCGATCCGCCGCCGGAGACCAGGAATAGCACCAGGTCCTTCGCCGCCAGCCCCGAAACCGCCGCCAGCACCCGCCGCGCCCCTGCCGCGCCCGCGGCATCCGGTACGGGGTGCGATGCCTCCAGCACCTCGATCCGCCGGGTCGGATAGCCATGGGCACAGCGGGTGACGACGACGCCGGAGAGCGCCACATCCGGCCAGGCCGCTTCCACCGCCGCCGCCATCACGGCCGCCGACTTGCCCGCGCCCACCACTACCACCCGGCCATCCCGCGGCGGTTCCGGCAGATGCCGCGCCAGCACGACGCGCGGGTCCGCACTGGCGACGGCGGCGCGGAACAGGGTGAGGAGCGCCGCGCGGGCGCTGTCGTCAGTCCAGGGCATGGCGCTTGTCCGTCATCGGACAACCATCATGCCGCGTCGCGGCCGGCCCCGGAACCCCGCACAAGGGGCGCTTCCCATTCGGCGCGACCTGCCGCACAAGCCGCCTGACGAACCGGAGGAATTTCCATGCGCCGTCACCGCATCGCCGCCATCCCCGCCGATGGCATCGGCCAGGAAGTCATCCCCGCCGGCCTCGCCGTGCTGCGCGCGCTGGCGGAGCGCTGCGGCGACTTCACGCTGGATGTCGAGGACTTCGACTGGGGCAGCGACTACTACCGCGCCCATGGCCGCATGATGCCGGAAGACGGGCTGGAGACGCTGAAGCGCTTCGATGCCATCTACTTCGGGGCCGTCGGCGACAAGGATCTGCCCGACGACATTACCCTCTGGGGCCTGCGCCTGAAGATCTGCCAGGGCTTCGATCAGTACGCCAACATCCGCCCGACGCGCGTGCTGCCCGGCCTGACCAGCCCGCTCCGCTCCGTGGAGCCCGGGGACATCGACTGGGTCATCGTGCGCGAGAACAGTGAGGGCGAGTATGCCGGCCATGGCGGCCGCGCCCATCGCGGGCACCCCGAGGAGATCGCGACCGAGACCGCCATCTTCACCCGCGCCGGCGTCACCCGCATCATGCGCACGGCCTTCGAGATCGCGAAGTCCCGGCCTCGCCGACTGCTGACCGTTGTCACCAAGTCCAACGCCCAGAAGCACGGCATGGTCTTCTGGGACGAGATCGCCGCCGAGGTAGCCCGGGAATTCCCCGACGTGGTTT
>CANJXD010000368.1 GCA_947478535.1 Acetobacteraceae bacterium | reverse complement strand
TCCGGCGCCGGGTCCTTCAGCTCGGACATCGGGGTCGCCCGCGCCGCCTGGATTTCATCCGGCGCGCGGTTGCGCACGAAAACCGGCTTGCCGCGCCACATCACCGTGATCGCCTGCCCGACGGTGATCGGCGCGAGATCGACCTCCGTGGAAGCCAGCGCCAGCACATCCCGCGCCGGGTTCATCGAGCTGATGAACGGCCACGCCATTGCCGCCGTCCCGACCGCCGCGAAACCGCCAGCGGTGAGTTTCAGGAAATCGCGGCGCGTCTCGCCGGATTCTCCCGCCCCATGCGGCGCCGCGCCGGGCGCCATCGTCTCGGCCATGTCAACGTCCCCTTCCGGTCACCGCCCGCAAGACCCGCCCGGGCGAACCGCGTCAAAGCGAAACTTCCGCGTCTCCGCGAAACTCAGGCATCACCCGTCAACCGCTCATGAACGAACGCCCCTTGAAACGGGCCACGCGCATTCCAGGGCTGCCACGAACGACGCTGCGCCGCATATAAAGGGTGGGTCGGCTGGGTGTCCATCCGTGGGACCGCCTGAATTCGCCGCAATCCACCCCGCAAGGCCTTCCGATGCCCGGTTTTTGTTCCACCGCGCACCGGGCATCGCCATCCGGTTCATCCCCTGGCAATCTTTCGCCCACGCGCCATCGCCCCGCGCGCCAACGCGCCACCACTTCGCGCCACCAAAGCGCTCAAGGATCGCCCGAGGATGAACGACCACACGCCCCCCCAGCCCAGCCCTGGCCGCCTCGACCACCCCATGGTCGCCCCCGCCCGCGCCTGGTTCGAGACCCTGCGGAATCGCATCTGCGCCGCCTTCGAGGCCTGCGAGGACGAATTGTCGTCAGGCCCCCATGCCGGGATGCCAGCCGGCCGCTTCGTCCGCACGGCGTGGGACCGGCCGGAAGGCGGCGGCGGCGTGATGTCGGTCATGAAGGGACGGGTGTTCGAGAAGGTGGGCGTCAACATCTCCACCGTCTTCGGTGAATTCTCGCCGGAATTCCGCAAGCAGATCCCCGGCGCGGACCAGGACCCCCGCTTCCTGGCGACGGGCATTTCCCTGGTCGCGCACATGCGCAGCCCGCGCGTGCCGGCGGTGCACATGAACACCCGCTTCATCCTGACCACCAAGGCCTGGTTCGGCGGCGGCGGGGACCTGACGCCGATGGACCACGCTGCGCCGCACAGCCTGGAAGACGCCGCCGGCTTCCACGCCGCCTACAAGGCCGCATGCGACGCCCACGACCCAACCTATTATCCCCGCTTCAAGCAGTGGTGCGATGAGTACTTCTTTCTGCCTCACCGCAACGAGCCGCGCGGCCTCGGCGGCATCTTCTATGACTGGCTGGGCGACCGCACCCCGGGCAAGGGCATCGACAACGACTTCGCCTTCACGAAGGATGTTGGCCTCGCCTTCCTCGACGCCTACCCCGCCATCGTCCGCCGCCGGATGCACGAGCCCTGGACCGAGGCCGAGCGCACCCACCAGCTGATGCGCCGCGGCCGCTATGTCGAATTCAACCTGCTCTATGATCGCGGCACGATCTTCGGCCTGAAGACCGGCGGCAATGTGGAGGCCATCCTGATGTCCCTGCCGCCGGAGACCGGATGGCCATAGGGCGCGCTCCATGCTCCTTGCAGATCAGAACCGCCTCACCCGCATCGCCTTCCCCTGGGTGACGGTCGCGCTGATCGCGCTCTGCACCATCGGGTGGCTGGTCGAGCTGTCCGGGACCCCCCTGCCGGAAGCGCTGGCTTTCAACACCGCGTTGCTCGCCACGCCCGGGGACCCGGTCTTCTGGGCCGGGCTGTTCGGCCATGTGTTCGTCCATGCGGGCTTCATGCACCTGCTTGGCAACATGCTCGCCCTCTGGGTCTTCGGCGACAATGTGGAGGATGCCTTCGGGCATCTCCGCTTCCTCGGCTTCTTTTTCGCCACCTCCAGCGCGGGCGCCATCGCCTATGCCCTGACGGATGGCCATGCCAGCCTGCTTGTCGGTGCCTCCGGCGGCATTGCCGGCGTCATGGCGGGCTACCTGCTGCTGCACCCCCGCGCCCGCGTGGCGCTGCTGGCCTTGAAGGGCGTGCCGGTCTCGGCCCCCGCTTCCTGGTTCGTCGGCTGCTGGCTCGGCGGCAACCTGCTGCATGCCATGGGCAATTTCGACAACCCGGCGGAGCCAAACCCGATCGCCTGGTTCGCCCATCTCGGCGGCTTCGCCGCCGGCCTGGCGCTGACCATCTTCGCCCGCCCCGCCGATGTCGCGCTGTTCCAGCCGGGCCTGGCCGGCGATGCGGAGGCGCATTGGTTCTGGAGCCGCGTCTATCACCTCGGCCTCAGGGACGGGGAAGACTACAGCGAGAGCTGGCCCGCCGTCGGCCGAGCCCTGATCTTTTTCGTGCTGGTGGGCCTGGGCCTGCTGTTCGCCATCTGAGCCGGCGCAGCCCTTCGCGTCCCGCCGCGGCCAGATTATGCTGGCGCAAATTCCACAGGGAGACACGTCCATGAGCCTGAACCGTCGCGCCGTCCTGGGCGCGGGCCTCGCCGCCCCCCTCTCCCTCGCCGCACCCGCCCTTGCCCAGGCGCCCTGGCCGAACCGCACCGTTCGCGTGATCGTCCCCTGGCCGCCCGGCGGGTCCACCGATGTCCTCTGCCGCATCCTCTGCGAGCAGTTGCAGCAGAAGCTCGGCCAGTCCTTCGTGCTGGAAAACCGGCCCGGCGCCGGCGGCAATATCGGCGCCGATGCGCTCGCGAAGGCCGCGCCGGATGGCTACACGATGGCGCCGCTGACGCTGGGGGCCTGGCACATCAACCAGTTCCTCTATGCCCGGCTGCCCTACAACCCGCAGCGGGATTTCCAGCCGATCTCGATGCATTGGCAGTTGCCGAACGTGCTGGTGGTCTCCGCCCAGCACAACCCGGCCAACAACTTCCAGGAATTCCTCGCCTGGTCGAAGGCGCAGCGCAATGGCGTGTCCTACGGCTCCCCGGGTGTTGGCACCACGGGGCATCTCAGCGGTGCGCTGTTCACCTCCCGCCTCGGCATCGATGGCCAGCACGTGCCCTTCCGCGGCGCGGCGCAGATCATCCCGGCCATGCTCTCGGGCGACCTGACCTTCGCGCTGGATAACCTCGCCAGCTACGTCCCCGTCATCCAGGAAGGTCGCGTGAAGGCCTTCGCCGTGACGGGCGCCGAGCGCTGGTCGACCTTGCCGACCATCCCGACCATGGCCGAAGTCGGCGTGCCGGATTTCGTGGTCGAAAGCTGGTGCGCCATGGCCTTCCCCGCCGGCGTCCCGGCCGCGATCGTGGAGCGCGCCTCTGCCGCGATCCGGGAAGTGACGGAACCGGCGGCGATGCAGGAACGCTTCCTGCGCGCCGGCGCCAAGGGCGTGTTCAGCGCCCCGCAGCAGGTGTCCGAACGGGTGGAGCGCGAACGCCCGATGTGGGGCGAGGTTGTCCGCATCTCCGGCGCCCGCCTCGAATAGCGAAAGGCCCGCCTGGGGGACGGGAGGGGGCGGCGCCCCCCGCCCGCTGGCCTTGTAGCGCCGAAGCCGCCATATCGACGCCGTGGACCTTTCCTCCCCCGCCCGCCGGCCGCGCGCCTGGCTCAACAGCCTGTTCGTCGACCATGCCGTGCTGCGCATCGGCTGGCGCAACTGGGGCGTGGTGGCGCCTGGCCGCCTCTATCGCTCCAACCACCCCTTGCCCTGGCAATTGGCCACGGCACAGCGCCGCTTCGGGCTGCGCAGCATCATCAACCTGCGCGGCCATAGGCTGGATTGCGGGTCCGATGCGCTCGGCCGGGCGCGGGCCGGGGAACTCGGCCTGATCCATGCCGATGCGCCGTTCGAGAGCCGCGGCGCGCCGCACAAGGACCGCATCCTGCGCCTCGTGGCCCTGCTGGCGGAGCTGCCGGAGCCGATTCTGATCCATTGCAAATCCGGCGCCGACCGCACCGGGCTGATCGCAGGCATCTGGCTGCTGCTGCAAGGCCACCCGGTGGCGGAGGCGCTGGGGCAGCTGCATTGGCGCTTCGGCCATGTCTCGGCCAGCCGCACCGGCATCCTGGACGCCTTCTTTCACGAATTCTCTCGCGCTCCGGACGGCAAACCGTTTCTCGACTGGCTGCGGGAGGATTACGACGAGGCGGCGCTGAAGGCGCGTTTCCGCAGTCAGCCCTGGGCGGACCGGCTGGTGGATGGGGTGCTGAGGCGAGAGTGATCGGGTTTTTGCCGGCGACCCGACAAGGATGTTGATCGGGAAAGATCAGCCCTTTGGCCGTTGCGCGGAAAAATCCTCCAGCGCCGTGACGCCACCCTTCACCAGCACTGGGATGGCCCGGGCGATCTCCGCCACCGGCCAGTCCCACCAGCCCAGCGCCACCAGCCGGGCGGCCTCCTCCTCGGGGTAGCGGCGCCGCACCACCCGCGCCGGGTTGCCCGCCACCACCGCGTAATCCGGCACATCGCCGGCCACCACCGCCCGCGCCCCGATCACCGCGCCATGGCCGACCCGCACGCCGGGCATCACCAGCGCCTCCAGCCCCACCCAGACATCGTTGCCCAGCAC
Source organism: Acetobacteraceae bacterium (assembly GCA_947478535.1). The sequence goes on along the minus strand of CANJXD010000368.1, from coordinate 1,448 downwards.
CGTGTCCCGCCCCGGTTTCCAGGGGTATTGCGCCAGCGGCAGCGCATCGAGAAAGCCGCCGCCGAGAATACCGAAGGGGTAGGTCGAAGGCCCCTGCATCGCGTGGTTCGCATCGGGAAACATGAAGCGAGCGCCGGTCGCGATCGCACAGAACCGGCCGATCCGCAGCCAGGCGCCGGACGCACCGAAATGGTACAGCAGGTTGCGCCGGTAGAAGTCCCGCGCATGCAGCGGGTCATCGTAATAGGTGAAGTCGCCGATCTCCACATTCCTCGCCTCCGGCAGGGAGGCGAGCAGCGGCTTCAGGAACACCACGCGCGGACGGTTGGGGATCGGGTGGATCTGCGTGGGGTCCGGCAGCGCCGTCGCCTCGGCGCGGGACCGCGTCATGCGGCGAAGGCCTGGGTCCGCACCAGCCGGGCATAAAGCCCATCCCGCGCCATCAGCGCCGCATGGTCGCCCTGTTCCACGGCGCGGCCTGCCTCCATCACGACGATGAGGTCAGCGTCCCGCACCGTGGACAGGCGATGCGCGATGACCAGCGTGGTGCGCCCGGCGCGCAGCCGTTCCAGCGCCTGCTGCACCAGGGCCTCTTTCTCCGCATCCAGCGCGCTGGTCGCCTCATCCAGCAGCAGGACGCGGGGGTTGCGGAGAAGCGCGCGGGCGAGCGAGACGCGCTGGCGCTGCCCGCCGGAAAGCCGGGATCCATGCGTACCGAGCGGCGTGTCGTAGCCCTGTGGCAGGGACTGAAGAAAGTCATGCGCCGCGGCGGCGCGGGCGGCCTGTTCCACCGACTCTCGCGTCGCGTCGGGGCGGCCACAGGCGATATTGGCGAAGGCCGTGTCGTCGAACAGCACGGCGTCCTGGCCCACATAGGCGATGGCATCGCGCAGGCTCGCCAGCGTCACGCCGCGGATATCGGTGCCATCGATGCGGATGGCGCCCGCCGTCACGTCATACAGGCGCGGCACCAGCGACAGCGCGGTGGATTTGCCGGCCCCCGAAGGCCCGACCAGCGCCACGGTGCGCCCAGGCGCCGCGCTGAAGTTCAGCCCTTCCAGCGCCGCGGCCTCCACACCCTCATAGGCGAAGCCGACACCGTCGAAGACCACGCTGCCCTCGCCCGGCGGCAGCGCCACGGCGCCGGGGGCATCGACGATGCGCGGCGCCTCGTCGGTGGTGGCGAAGATGCGGGACAGGCCGGCCAGCCCCTCCTGCAACGCGGCGTTCAGGCTGCCGAGCGCGCGGGCGGGGCGGGCGGCGATCAGCAGCGCCGCGACGAAGCCGGTGAAGTCGCCGATCGTGCCGAGCCCGGTCGAGACCCGCCAGCCGACGAAGCCGAGCACGGCCGCTACCGCGATGCCGCCCAGCGCCTCCAGCACCGGGTCCAGCCGCGCGCGGGTGCGCTGGATGGCGAGCTGGCTGTCGCGCAGCCGGTCGAAGGCGGC
>CANJXD010000367.1 GCA_947478535.1 Acetobacteraceae bacterium | reverse complement strand
CGGCCGTCGATGCCGATGTCGTAGTTGATGCGCTGCACCTCGCCGCTCGCCTCGTTGGACTGCGTCGTATCGAGGTAGGGGCCGAGCGGGCCGTGCACCAGCGCCACATAGGCCGGCGCCACCGCCTTCTCGCCCGGGATCTCGCGCAGCGGCGCGCGCAGCAGGAAGATGTCGTCGGTCGCGAACGGCAGGCCGGTCACGCCATCGATGCCGTTCTGCGTCGAATCCCGACCGTAGATGAACAGCTCATCCGGCGTTTCGCCGACGGTTCCGGTATCGAGCACATTGACGATGTAGTTGCGGCGGTCCACGCCATTGCTGCCCAGCGTGAAGATCTCATAGGTATCCGCGCCGATCTCGCCATCCAGCGTCAGCGTGTGCCGGGCGGCCTCGGCGCCGGCATCGGTCAGCGTGGCCAGTCGCGTGGGCGAGGTTACGGTCAGCGTGTCCTGCAGGTAGAAGACGCGCAGCCGGTCCTCGCCGCCGCCGGTGCTGACGCGGGTCTCCGAGCCCAGGAAGATGTAGCCGTTGCTACCCTGGCTTACGCCGCCGGTGATGCCGGTCGCGTCGCCGAAGTTGATCGTATCGACATCGCGGTCGGCATAGATGCGCGTGGCGTGGACCGGCGCGGTGATGGTGGGGATCGTCACGCCGAGCGGGTCCGGCCCCGATTGATTGCCCGCATTGATCACCACGGCACCGGCATAGATGCGCCCGCGCAGGTCCATCGTCGTACCGAAGCCCAGGTCGAGATTGCCGTAATCGCCGCGGATCTCGATGTCGTCGGTGGCCTGGATCGTGCTCGCCTGGTGCAGTGCCACATTGTCGGCGACCAGCAGCGTCACCGCGCCGCGCTCGGTCAGGATGATGCCGCGCCCGACCAGGCGCTCGGCATCCGCCTGATTGCCCGGGCCGCGCGTATTGCTCTCCGCGAAGCGTGCCGTGCCGGAGCGGATGAGCTGGAAATCCTCTCCCAGAATCTTGGATTCCCGCACCGTCAGGCGGATATCCCCGCCGAAGGCATGCGCCATCAGCAGCCGCAGATGGCCGGCGGTCTCGGTCAGGAAGATGCCGGAGGAAGCCTCCAGCGCCACGTCGTCCACATTGGCATCGAGCGCCGCGATGGCCACGCCGCGGGAGCTGTCGATCTCCAGGTCGTTGCCGTTCCGGCCGATGCTGGAGCCCTGGCCATTCGCGTCGATGTCGATGCTCTGGCCCAGGACGTCCGGCGTGGCGTCGTCATCGACATCGAGCACCGAGCCCGCCACCGTGCGCAGCGCCACATCGGTCTTGGTCTGGATCAGGCCGACCGGCATGTCGCCGATCAACTCGTCGATGAAGATACCGTCATTCACCGGCGCCGCGATGTCGAAGGCGCTCAGCCGGCCGCCCTTGCCGTTGCGCGCGGTGTTCACTTCCAGGAAGTCGGTCGGCGCGCCGACGCCGCCCACCGGGCCCGGGTTGCGCTTGCCGTCCTCCCCCGTGAACAGCGTGATGCTCTCACCCGTCACGTCGATGGTCGGGTTGGTATCGGCGTCGAGGATCCGCCAGGTGGAGCGCAGCGTGACGCTGCCCTCGGTGGAATGGACGTGGCCGATATACATGTCCTCGGCCAGTTCGAAGCCGATGATGTCGCCATTGGTGGTCAGGAAGATCTGCTCCACGCCGTCATCGGAGGTGCCGCCCGTCCAATCCACGTCCGTATTGATGACGAACCGCACGAGGGTATCGGGCACCGCGTCGGCCGTCACGGCGGAGCCATAAGGAGCGCCACCAATCTGCGTCGTGGCGTAGCTGCGCGCCTCGCCGAAGGCCGCGGTGGTGGTCACATGGCCGATGTCGATGTCGTCGCCGGCCCGTACCTCATTGAAGTCGTAGCTACTGTTGATCTCGACCGAATCGGTGCCGAAGGCGCGGCGGATGTTCACCAGCCCCGCATCGGCGATGTCGGGGCGAAAATGCGTGCGGTAGATCTCCACCGAATAGGGCGTGGCCTCCGGTGGATCGGTCAGGCTGATGACGATGTCGGCCACCGTGCTCAGCCCGATGCCTTCCTTGCTGTCATTCACCACCAGGTCCACATCGTCGCCGGCGGTGATGCGCTTGATCGGCACGGTCAGCGAGAAGTCGCCGCCGAGCGCATCATCGGCGCGGTCGAAGGCGGTGATGTCGAGCACCACATCCCCCTTCGCATCCGCCGACGCCACGAAATCCCACAGCTTCGCCGCACGGTCGCGGAAGCGCACCAGTTCCACCGCGATCGGCATGCGCTGCAGGTCGCTCGCCTGCCGCCCGATCGATCCGGTGTCGGAACTCAGGTCGAGCAGGTTGGTCCGCACCAGTTCCACATCGCTGTCCGGATCGGCGAGGATGCTGCCGCGCTGGTTCTCGATGATGGTCGAGCCGATCGGATTCTCGATCCGACCGTCAAGGATCACCTGCGAAGTGCCGATGCCGCCCGGCTGGAGGTTACGGATCTCGATGATCGTGCGGGCAAAGCTCTGCACCAGGTCGAACTCGAAGGTCGGGTTCGGCCCCGGCAGATTGGGGTTGTCCGGGTTGAGCGGCACATTGTTGGCGGGGCTATTGGTCGGCCCGTGGATCACATCGACCGCGATGTCGATGCTGCCGCCGAAGGCCACCACATCGATCAGGTTGGTGCGCAGGTTCTTGCCCGAATTGTTCGTGATCTTCACGAAGTCCCAGGTGCGCTTGTATTCGAAGGAACCCGCATTGCCCCACACCTGCGCCAGCGGCGCGCCACTCAGCGCATTGGCGAAGAAGCTCGCCTTGGGCACCGTGTCATAGTCCAGCGCGCCGATCACGATCTCCGCCGTGCCGATGATGTCGCCAAGCTGGTAGCCGCCGACGACGTCGATGTTGACCTTCTTGATGATCCGTCCGGCCGCATCGACGACCAACTCGGGATTGGCCTCGCCCAGCATGACGACGGTCGATTCCCAGAAGATCTCGCGCAGCGCGTTCTTGCTGTCCAGGTCGCTCGAGTCGCCGCCATCGATCCAGGCACTGGAGCGGAAGGCGGTTGCGGTCGAGGTGACGGAATTCTGCTCCACATTCACCGCGAGGTCGGCGGTGTAGAGCAGCGAACTGTCCATCCCCTCCACCTTCGCCCGGCTGTCGAGGTAGGCGGTGGCGTAGGATTCCGTATCGCCGCCGAGCGCGTCCAGGTCAGCGTCGGAAACGGCGACGTTCGAGGTGCTCTGGGTCTCGGCCGTCAGCGTGATCTTGGTCCGCCCCGTGGTCTGCGATCCGGCCAGCAGCGTGATCTCGGTCAGCGACTGGATCCGCGCATCGGCCACCGAATCGGTATTCGCGCCGGCCGCGAAAACATCGGTCTCGGCCGTGGCGCTGGTCTTGAGCTTCTCCGTCACCGCCTCGATCACCACGCGGTTCGCCACGAGGTCCGCATTGCTGCGTATCTCGGCGCGGGTGCGCGCATTCTGCTCGCTGCCCGAAAGCGTGTCGTTGTCGATGTTGGTATTGGTCACGATGCGCCCGATGCTGGCATCGGCGGAGGATTCGCCATCCGCACCCAGGCCGGCCGTGCGGGCCGCACCATCCGCCGTGGCGGAGGAGGAGGCGCGCGCGCCCACAGTCAGCGTGCCGCCCGCCGTCAGGTCGCCATCGATCAGCACCTGCGAGGAATACTGTAGGTTCGACAGCGCCAGGCCAGTCGCGGCGCCGAAGAAGAAGGCGCCATTGCCGAAGGTGGCCAGCGTATCCACCGCGTTCTCGACGCGCGTCCTGAGGCTCATGTCGCCGCGCGCGATCAGCACCGCACCATTCGCCACGCTCAGCGTCGTGTTGTTCACGCCGCTTGCGGTGGCAATGCCATCGCCCAGCGCCACCGCGCCGCCCCCCGCACCATCCGAGACACCCTTGACCGAGAGGAAGCTCTCCGTGCTGGCGATGATGTCGGTGGCGGACAGATTGGCGCCATTGCCGATCGTCAGGTTGGTCGTGACGTTCATGGCGGCGTTCGCGGTCGCGCTCTGGAGCGAGACGAAACCGCCGCCGACACCGGTCGTGCTCGCCGTCACCTGCCGGTCGCCCGATGGCGCGCCGGCCGCTGCCGCGGTGCCGCCGATGCCGTCGAACTTGCCGGCGCCGATGGAATTGAGGTCCACAACCAGCAGATGCTCGCCAGCACCGCCGGCCGAGGTCAGGTTCTCGCCTTCGATCGCGAAACGGTGCAGGCCGCCGCCGGGCAAGCCGCCGAGGGCGAAGGCAATGGCCGCGCCGCCCGGTGCGGTGGACAGCTTGAAGGAGGCGCCGGCCACCACGTCACGGACGAAATAGACGCGCCCATCGACCAGGTTGCTGATCGGCTCATCCACCGAACGGCGCAGCGAATGGATGCTGGTGTCGCCGGTATTGCGCTCCAGATCGAGCACCACCACCGCAACCGGGTCGCCATTGCCATCGATCCCGGTGGCATTGGCCTTGCTGGTCGCAAGCTGCACGTTGTTGGGGTCGATCACCCGCACGAAGTAGCTGGCGCCGTTCACCAGCGTGCCGGGGCCGATGATGTTGATGGGCGTGCCGGTCGTCCGATAGACCACGCGCTCGCCGGTCACGAAGCTATGCGCCTCGATGAAGATCCGGTTGTTGTTGGTCTCCGTGAAGCCGCCGCCGGACTGCACCACATCGACCAGACCGGCGCTGAACTCCTTCGGTTCGACCGCGTGGTAGGTCACCGCATCGCCATTCTGGAAACTATGCGCAGTGGTGATGGTGGAGCCCTAGATACTGCTGCGCGAGACGGTCTTGGTGAAGGCCGAAACGCCCTGCTCCAGCAGCTTGATGCTGGTGTCATCGACCCTGTGGACGCGATAGCGGTCGCCATTGGTCAGCCCGCCGACCGCGGCGCTGCCGTTGCGGAAGTAATACACGATGTCGCCGGTCTTCAGGTTGTGCGCGGTCGGCGTGAAGCCGCCGCCGGAGGGCGTGAAGCCGAAGGTGATCGTGTCGGTCAGAGTATCGACCCGCGTGCCCTGGAATCCCGCGCCCAGATAGACGGACAGGTCGTTGCGCACGATCACGCCGTAGTCGCGCCCCACTTGCAGCCCACCGCCGATGCCATTGGTCGTGCGGATGACCGCGCCACTGGCCAGCCTGTGCGCCAGTTCGAACTGCACGAAGTTGGTCGAACCGGGCGCCGTCGCGCCGGCCGCGGGCGCGTTGCCGTTGAAGAAATCCACGCTGCCGTCGCTGATCGGGTCCGGCACCGCACCATGCTGGGCACGCAGCGTGATCGTCCCGCCCGCCTCAACCTGGTCGGTCCCGCCAACGACGAGGCTCACATTGGGGCTGGCATTGGCGTTGGAGACGAAATCACCGACCTCGACGAAGCCGCCCTGCGTGCCTTGCGCCTTGCTGTCGGCATCGGTGGTCTGCACCGCGGTGACCACGATGTCGCCCGCCACCAGCATGCGGCTGGTGGATCCGCCGAAATTCAGCGTCAGCACGGGATTGGAGACCGCATTCGCAGTACCGGTGCCGACGGCAAGCGCGCCGCCGCCGAAGGAGGTCAGCGAACTGTCGGCGGTGGTGAAGGCCTCGGCGCGCACGATCAGGCTGTTCGCACCCACCGCGCCGCCCTCACCGATATTGCCCAGCAGGCTGGTGGTGGTGCTGCCGGTGGCGGTCGGTGTGGCGGTGCCGCTGCTGATGGCGACCATCGCCCCCGATGTCGAGCGCAGCGACGTCTTGGCGACGTTGGCATTGCGCGAGACCACGGTGACATTGCCGTTGGCCGCGCTCAGCGTCGCCGCCGCTTCGATCGTGTTGGCCACCTGCGCATTGGCATCGGCCGTGACGGTGGCGGCGGTGACGGCCCCGCCAAGCGAGATCGCGATATTCTGCGCCGAGGCGCTGACGCCGCGGTTGTCACCCAGGTCCTGGAAGCCGCTCGCCTCGATGAAGTTATGACGCGCTGAGACGGTGATGTCGTTGCCGGCGCCTGTGGTCGCCACATCGGCATTGGCGCCGACCGAGACATCGACGTT
>CANJXD010000366.1 GCA_947478535.1 Acetobacteraceae bacterium | reverse complement strand
CGGTCGCGGCTGCGGTGGTGCTGGAATCGGGGCTGTCCTTCCTCGGCCTCGGCGTGGTGCCGCCGACACCCTCCTGGGGCCTGATGATCCGCGGCGCGCGATCCACCATGGAGCATGCACCGCTACTGCTGGTGTGGCCCTGCGTCGCGTTGACCATGACCATCCTGGCGATGAACCTGCTCTGCGATGCGGTGCGGGACGTGGCGGATAAGCGCGGTGGCGGCGGCGCGCGCAAGCTGCGGCTGGTGGACCGGCTGCTGCCGGGCCTGCTGCCGCAGCCGAGGCTGCCGACGCCGCTGCTGGAAGTGCGCGGGCTGACGGTGGAAATCGCCGTCCCCGGCGGCGTGATCCGCCCGGTGGAGGAAATGGCCTTCACCGTCGAGGCCGGGCGCACCCTGGCCATCGTCGGTGAAAGCGGGTCCGGCAAATCCATGGCGGCGACCGCCATCATGGGCCTGCTGCCGCCGGCCGCGCGGGTGGCCTCGGGCTTCGCGCTGTTCGAGGGCAAGGACCTGCTGCGGATGCCGGACGAGGCGCGGCGCAAGCTGCGCGGCGGGCCGATGGCGATGGTGTTCCAGGACCCGATGAGCAGCCTGAACCCGGTGCACCGCATCGGCGACCAGGTGGCGGAGGCGATCCGCGCCCATCGCGACATGTCCGCCGAGGCGGCGCGGCGGGAAGCGGTGGACCTGCTGAAGCGCGTCGGCATCGCGGACCCCGAACGCCGCGCGCGGGTCTATCCGCATGAGATGTCGGGCGGCATGCGCCAGCGCGTGATGATCGCCATGGCCATCGCCAACAAGCCGCGGCTGCTGATCGCGGATGAACCGACGACGGCGCTGGACGTGACGGTGCAGGCCGCGATCCTCGACCTGCTGGCGGGGCTGCGGCGGGAAGAAGGGATGGGCGTCGTGCTCATCACCCATTCGCTCGGCGTGGTGGCGGAAGTCGCGGATGATGTCGTGGTGATGTACGCGGCGCAGGTGGTGGAACGCGGCCCGGTGGCGGAGGTCTTTGCCAACCCGCGCCACCCCTATACCCGCGCGCTGCTGGCCGCCGTGCCGGATGGCGATGTGGAGCCGGAGGGGATCCCCGGCGTCGTGCCGCGGCCGGATCGCTGGCCGCCGGGCTGCCGCTTCGCGCCGCGCTGCGGCTTCGCCACCGAGGCCTGCGCCACGCCGCCGCCCTTCGAGGAGCCGGATGGCCACGCCGTGCGGTGCATCCGCTGGCGGGAGCTTTCGGCATGAGCGCGCTGGTCGAAGCCAAGGCCGTGGAGATGACCTTCGCGGGGCATGGCCTCATCGCGCGCGGGAAATCCGTGCGGGCTGTCGCCGGCGTGGATTGCACGGTGGCGCGGGGCGAGGCGCTGGGCGTGGTGGGCGAAAGCGGCAGCGGGAAAAGCACGCTGGGGCGGCTGCTGCTGGGGCTGCTGGCCAGCACGGCGGGCACCGTGCGGTTCGATGGCGCGGCGCTGCCCAAGCCGGGCAGCGCGGCCTGGCGCAAGCTGCGGGCGCGCATGGGGATCGTCTTCCAGGACCCCTTCGGTAGCCTGGATGCGCGGCGCAGCATCGGCGCGCAGGTGGGTGATGGGCTGGCCATCCATACCGGCCTGACGGGCGCGGAGCGGGCACAGCGGATCGAGGAGATGTTCCGCCTCGTGGGCCTCGACCCGCAGCGGGTGGACGCCTATCCGCATGAATTCTCCGGCGGCCAGCGCCAGCGCATCGGCATCGCCCGCGCGCTGGCGACGAAGCCGGATTTCCTGGTCGCGGATGAACCGGTCTCGGCGCTGGATGTCTCGATCCAGGCGCAGGTGGTAAAGCTGCTGTCGGAACTGCGCCAGGAACTCGGCCTGGCGATGCTGTTCATCAGCCATGACCTGCCGGTGGTGCGCCATCTCTGTGACCGCGTGATCGTCATGTATCTCGGTCGCGTGATGGAGGAAGGCTCGGTGGCCGACGTGTTCGCCCATCCGACGCATCCCTACACTCGGGCGCTGCTGTCGGCGACGCCGATGCTGGACCCGGCGCGCCGCGCCCAGCGCATCATCCTGCCGGGGGAGCCGCCCAGCCCCTCCAACCCGCCATCCGGCTGCGTGTTCCGCACGCGCTGCCCGCATGCGCGTCCGGCCTGCGCCGAGACGGTGCCGCCGCTGCGCACCCTGGGCACGGCGGGCCACGCCGTTGCCTGCATCCGTGCCGACGAGATCGGCTGAAGCAAGAGGACCGCCACATGACCGAAGTTTCGCCCACCAAGGTGCGCATGGGGGAGATCACGGGCGGGGAAGCCCGCGCGCTCTATGCGAAGAACCCCGTCATCCTGCTGCCGATGGGCAGCCATGAGGACCAGGGCCCGCATGCACCGATGGGGGATTATTTCCTCGCGGAGAAGATGGCGGAGCTGATCGCGCTGCGCGCCACCGCGGAAGGCACACGCACGGTCGTGGCGCCGGTGCTGCCCTTCGGCAAGGGCGATTTCTTCGGCCCGATGCCCGGCGGCATCGCGCTGTCCGCCGCCACCTTCCGCGCCGTGCTGGATGAGGTGTTCGCCGAACTGCTGCGCCACAAGCTGACGAAGTTGATCGTCATCAACGGCCATGGCGGCAACGTCACCGTGCTGAACGAGGCGACGCGCGCGGTGATGCACAGCACGGGGCTGGTGATCCCGGCGATGTATCTGTGGCGCATCGCCTATGCCGAGATGCCGAAGCTGCTGGGCGCGGAGAAGGCGAAGGCCGTGTCGAGCCACGGCGCCGATCCGCTGACCAGCCTCTGCATGCATCTGTTCCCCGAACGCATCCGCGCCGACCTGGTGCCGGAACCGCGCAGCGGCAAGCCGGAGGCGCTGGGCCTGCCCTTCCAGGGCTGGGGATCCCTGAGCTTCCAGGGGGCCGAGGTGACGGTGCCGGTGGAGTACGACGCCGTCAGCCCGAACGGCCTCGGCACCGGGGACCCACGGCTGTGCAGCGCGGAGTCGGGAAAGCTGATCGCGGATCGGCTGGTCGAACTCGGCGCCGGCTTCTGCCACCACTACGCGAAGCAGTGAGGTGACGGGCGGGGGGCTTCCGGGCGCCCCCGCCGCGTTTACCGAATCTTCGCGGGCGATGGCCCATTCTCTGGCAACACCGAGGTGCCGGAGTTGCCATGGACGACCTGCTCGCGGACTTCCTGACCGAGACTCATGAAGGGCTTGCCACGCTCGACGTGGCCCTTCTGCGGCTGGAAAAATCCCCGGAAGACAAGCCGACGCTGTCGGAAATCTTCCGTCTTGTGCACACCATCAAGGGGACCTGCGGGTTCCTCGGCCTGTCCCGCCTGGAGAAGGTGGCGCATGCCGGGGAGAATATCCTCGGCCTCTACCGGGATGGGGCGCTGGGGGTGACGCCGGATGGCGTCAGCCTGATCCTTCAGGTGCTGGACCGCATCAAGGACATCATCAGCGGGCTGGAGACCGGCGGTTCCGAGCCCGTCGGCGACGATGCGCCACTGATCGCGCGGCTCGATGCGCTGGCGGCCGGGGAGGACGCGCCGGCAGCGGTGGCGCCGCCGGCGCCGCCTCCTCCCGCACCGATGATCGTCGCCGCAGAGCAGGCGACCGCCCCGCCGCCACCCGCCACGCTCGCGGTCGTCGCGCGGGCGGAGGCGGAGCATCCGCCGGAGGATACCGTCCACAGCGGGGGGCGGACGCCGCCGCAGAGCATCCGCGTCTCGGTCGATGTTCTGGAAGACCTGATGATGCTGGTCAGTGAACTGGTGCTGACCCGCAACCAGCTGATGCAGTTGTCCCGCGCGCGGGGCGATGGCGCCTACACAGCGCCGTTGCAGCGGCTGTCGCACATCACGTCGGACCTGCAGGACGGCGTGATGAAGACGCGCATGCAGCCGATCGGCAATGCCTGGGCGAAGATGCCCCGCCTGGTGCGGGACCTCTCGAATGACCTCGGCAAGAAGATCGAGCTGGAGATGCGCGGCGCGGAGACCGAGCTGGACCGCCAGGTGCTGGAACTGATCAAGGACCCGCTGACCCATATGGTCCGCAATAGCGGCGACCATGGGCTGGAAATGCCGGAGGCGCGGCGTGCCGCGGGCAAGCCGGATACCGGGCGCATCATGCTGAACGCCTATCACGAAGGCGGGCATATCCTCATCGAGATCGCCGATGACGGGCGCGGGCTGAACACGACGCGCATCCGCGCCAAGGCGCTGGCACAGGGGCTGGCGACGGAAGGCGAGCTTGCGGCGATGAGCGACCGGGAGGTGCATCGCTTCATCTTCCGCGCCGGCTTCTCCACCGCCGCCGCTGTCACCGCCGTCTCCGGGCGCGGGGTCGGCATGGATGTGGTGAAGACGAATGTGGAGCGCATCGGCGGCACCATCGACGTGTCGTCGCGGGAGGGGGAGGGGACGAGCTTCACCATCAAGATCCCGCTGACGCTGGCGATCGTCTCCGCGCTGATCGTCGAAGTGGCGGGCGAGCGCTTCGCCATCCCGCAGATCGGCGTGCTGGAACTGGTGCGTGTCGGCGGCGGGTCCGAGACGCGGATCGAGCGGATCAAGGATGCGCCGATCCTGCGGCTCAGGGACCGCCTGCTGCCACTGGTCACGCTCGGTGCCGTGCTGGGGCTGGAGCCGGAGCGCGATGTGGTGGCGAATGCGCCGGAAGTGGGTTTCGTCGTCGTCACGCAGGTCGGCGCGCATGTCTTCGGCATCATCGTCGATCACCTGTACGACACGGAGGAGATCGTGGTGAAGCCGGTGGCGCCGATCCTGCGCCATATCGGCATGTTCTCCGGCAACACGATCCTCGGCGATGGCAGCGTCATCATGATCCTGGACCCGAACGGCATCGCGCGGGTGACGGGTGTGACGGGGCAGGGCGCCGAAGCGCGGCTGGCGGAAGCGCAGGCGGGTGCCGGCATGCGGTCCTCTGACCGCACCGCGCTGCTGCTGTTCAGGGCGGGGGACGAGACACCGAAGGCGGTGCCGCTGGGCCTGGTGGCACGGCTCGACGATATCCCGGCGGATCGGATCGAGACATCCGGCGGCAAGCCCGTGGTGCAGTATCGCGGCCAGCTGATGCCGCTGCTGTCGATGGGCGGGGAATACGGCCTGGGTGGCGAGCCGAAGGACCGGCAGACGGTGCTGGTCTTCACCGATGGCGCGCAGAGCCTGGGCCTGATGGTGGATGCGATCCTCGATGTGGTGGAGGAACCGCTGGCGATCCTGGCGGGCCAGGGGCGGCCCGGCTTCCTGGGTTCCGCCGTCGTCGCCGGCAAGGTGACGGATGTGGTGGATACCGGCTGGTGGCTGCGTCAGGGCAGCGATGACTGGTTCCGCGCCTCCGGCCAGGGCATCACGCCGCGCCGCCTGCTGGTGGTGGAGGACAGCGCCTTCTTCCGGGAACTCGTCTCCCCCGCTTTGGGTGCCGAGGGGTATGAGGTGGTGGCCGTGGAGGGCGCGATGCAGGCGCTGCGGCTGCGCGAGCGCGGCGAGATGTTCGACGCCATCATCTCCGACATCGAGATGCCGGACATGGACGGCTACGGCTTCGTGCGGGATGTGCGGGCCGGTGGTGCCTGGCGCGACCTGCCGATGATCGCGCTGTCCGGCCGCGCCGAACCCGCCGCCGTCGCCCGTGCCCGTGCCGCGGGCTTCACCGACTATGTCGCGAAGTTCGACCGGGAGGCGCTCGTCGCCAGCCTGACGGACTGCTTCGACGCCGTGACGGCATGAGGAGGGAAGCATGAGCGTTCGCAGGGTTTCCGCTGGTGGCGGCGTCGACGACGCCGAGTTGTTCCTCACCCTGACCGTGGCGGGGCAGGGATGCGGCGTGCCGGTGCTGATGGTGCGCGATGTGCTGGGCCCACAGGCCATCACGCGCATCCCGCTGGCACCGCCGGAAGTGGCGGGCAGCCTCAATCTGCGCGGCCGTATCGTGACGGCGATAGACCTGCGCCGCCGGCTTGGCCTGCCGGCGCGGGAGGGGGAGGCGAAGCCGATGAGCATCGTCGTCGAACTCGGCGGCGAACTCTACAGCATGCTGGCGGATTCCGTGGGG
>CANJXD010000365.1 GCA_947478535.1 Acetobacteraceae bacterium | reverse complement strand
GAGAGCAGCAGCGGGAAGTCGCTGGTGGTCTGGAAGGCGCGCTCGGCGAGCGGGGCGGGATTGCGGGGGACGTTCCGCTCGCCGCGGAGGCGCAGCAGGTCGCCGATCATGTTGGAGGGCCGGCCAGCCCAGGAACTCGGTGTGGCGGCCGGTGGCCAGGGCTTGGTAGCCGGGCATGAAGCATTTGTCGCTTTCGACGACGGCGCGCATGGCGCCACCGCCGTGTCGGGGCCGATCTCGTGCCAGCACCTTCGCCAGCTCGTCCCAGGGCTCGCGGTCCCGCGGGCTGCCGGTGATGACAACATGATCGACGAGCCAGGAGGAGAAGCCCTCCGCCCAGCCCCAGAGGTCGCACTCCAGGCGATCGTCCTGCACGTCCACGGCCGCCGTCAGTACCAGCGCGCCCGTGGGCACGACGCCCATGGCGAGATCCTCGCGGCGCTCGACAAGGCGCTCCCAATCCGGCGCCTCGCCCTGCTCCTGCCAGGTCTCGCCCAGGACCGTGTTCTTGAAGGTCTTGATGTCCTCGGGCTTGCCCTGGGCCCACGTCACGCCTTGCCGGAGATCGCAGGCGTGCTGAAGCCGGTCGCTCCCCCCGGATGCGATGTTCAAACGGTCTTGAACGCTGAGCACGGTGTTGCTCTACTTGCCTCCTTTCGGCTGGCCGCTTCGAAGGATCCGAGTAGAATGCCCACCGTTCACCGTCGTACTCTGCTCGCCCTACCAGCGGTGATGGCAGCGCCGCTCGCCTGCCCCGCAGTTGCGCAGGGGACCGGCACTTGGCCGATCCGACCCATCCGCCTCGTCGTGCCCTACCCGCCGGGTGGCGGGAGCGACATCGCCGGGCGCCTGCAGGCGCAGGCCCTGCAAGAAGGGCTGGGCGTACCGGTGGTAGTGGACAATCGCTCTGGCGCTGGCGGGACGATCGGCACGGCGTTTGTCGCGCAGTCGGCGCCGGACGGCTACACGGTCATGATGGCGAGCCCGTCCTCTCATATCGGCGCGCCGCTGCTGTTCAAGAGCCCGGGCTACGAGGGCGTCGACGATTTCACCTGCATCGCGACGTTTGCCACCGGCACCGCTGTGGTCTGCGTGCATCCCGGACTGCCGATCAACAATATCCAGGAACTCATCGCCTATGCGAAAGCCAATCCGGGCAAGCTGAATTACGGATCGGCCGGTGCAGGGGGCGCCAACCATATGCTCGGCGTCCTGTTCATGCAGCGCACCGGCGTGGAGCTGACGCACGTCCCATACCGCGGCGCGGCACCGGCGCTCGCGGACATCATCGCCGGGACCATTCAGCTGGTGTTCGACAACTATGTCGGCGTCATCCAGGCGGTGCGGGCCGGCCAACTCCGTGCCCTGGGCGTCACATCCCCGACGCGCTGGCCGCTGGCGCCGGAATTCCCGACGGTTCAGGAACAGGGCGTTCCGGATTACGACCTTCCCAGCTTCTCCGCGGTCGTGGGGCCGAAGGGGATTCCGGAACCGATCGTCAATCGCATGCATGCCGTGATCAACCAGGCGCTGACGCAACCGTCGCTCATCGCTCGGCTGAGCGCCAATGGCAACATCCCGTTCCCGAGCAGCGTGTCTGAATTCAATGCGCTCATGCGCCAGCAGCGCACCGTGTGGCAGGAGATGATCCGCGCCACCGGGCTGCAGCCGGAGTAGGCGTCAGACCGCGACCAGCGGCAGCCTGTCGTAGGCCGCCTTCGCCGTTGCGGGACTTGCGACCACGCCGTGGTTCTTGCGCGCGTGGTCGATCACGCGCCGGAACTGATCCAACCAGCGGGACTCGGCGATCGAGGTGTTGT
Source organism: Acetobacteraceae bacterium (assembly GCA_947478535.1). Next base: position 4,239 of record CANJXD010000365.1, on the reverse strand, counting down.
GGAAGAGATAGTGTACGAAAAAGGGCCGGCGGGCGGCCCGCGCCTGCGCCACGATCGCATCCCAGACCCGGAGCAGGTTCGCAAGGTCGGTCTTCTCGTTGTAGAGCGTGTTGACCTCCTCCACCGCGCCCATGCCGTCATTGCCGAGTGGCATTTCCAGCACGGCTGAGCGCGTGCCCCTGCCGGCCGGCCAGGTCGGATCCTCGTAGCAGAGGTAACCGCCTTCGGCAGGCACGCCTTCCCAGTTGGCATCGCAACGCGGCTCGCTGTAGCCGGGGGCGGCGGAGAAATCGACGTGCAGCCCTTCCTCCTCCAGGATCCGCGTCATGTACGGAGGGTAGGAAAAATGGCCGCCCTTGTAGGCGGTCGGCGTCACACCGCCGACCAGCAGCTCTGCTTTCCGCTGCTGCACCATCGCCCGCATATAGTCCTCGGTGATGTGGCCGGTGCCCTTGGCACGGATTTCCTCATGAGGGTGGATCGCAATGCCGGCCCCTTGAGCGACCGCGCGGCGGTAGTGATCGAGGAAAGGTTCGCGGTAGAAAGCATCGCGATTGTAGGCGCCGGTGTGGACCGCCAGCACGTACTGGCCTTCCAGGAACGGGCCAATCTGGTCCACGACGCGACCCAGCTCGTCGCAACATTGCGCCACTGGCGGCGGTTCGGCCACGAAGCCGCGATGCTGCCGCATCGGCGCGAAATTCGCCCAGCAGACGTCGAGCGATGGGACGACGTAGACGAGGGCGTCTTCCTGACTTGCCATGCCGCATGCTCTCCGGACGATAAGTAGTTATAGCATGCTCCTCAATCGGCGGCGCAACTGGATTCCGGGCGAGTCGCCGGTTAGGCCGTCTGGCCTCGCTCACTGCATTCGACCACGGACAGCTCAGGCGCCCGGCACCACAGCAGCGCTGCCAATCCCGACGATAGCCAGCAGGACGAGGACGGCTTCGCGGCGGGAGTCGCCGAGATGCTGAACGCGCAGGTTCTGGCCGGGCATATCGGCGCTCCAATCATCATTGCCGCGCCGCGTATGTTGGGCGAGATGCGTAAGCACTACCGCAAGGCGTTGTCCGGCAAGCTTGTGGGGGAGGTCGCCAATGACCTCACCAGGCATCGTCTCCACCATATCGAGAAGGCCGTTGCGAACGCTTGATTGACGAGGCGGCGGCAAGCGTCAGCCGGAGACCGCGGCTTGTTGCAGGGCCGGCGCCCTTGGCGGAGGGTTGGTGCATGCCGAGCATCTTGCGGCGCGCACGGCTCCAGCACCGGCACGAAGAGCCGCCCGCCATCAGCTCTGCGGACGAGCCTACACGCCAGCGCGAATTCATTGCGAAGTTGCCCGGCGAGCCGCACTCAACTTCTCCCTGCCGTGCGCCGCTAGCCGATGCGTCCGTCAGCGCCTATGGCTTCTCCACCCGCACCCGTAGCGTGCTGCTCCATGGGTTCACCGCGGCAGCCGTCCCGTTTTGGGGCCGTACTGAGACGATCCCCGCGGCGGAGACCGAAGCGGTCAGGGTGATGCCTTGCAGATCCAGGCTGAACGACGCGCGCACGAAGTCCCGACGGCGGCACCGGCGAATGGAACGCTGCTGCCTTCTTCTTGGGCTTGATGTAGCAGAGCAAGGAGCGCAATCGGCGCTGAATCCCTCGATCGCGCCGCATTCACGCACCGCTTGCGGTAAGATATTGAAACGAAAATGGCCCTCCTGCGCGATATCCAGCTGAACCGACTGCGGCGCGCGGTCCGCCTAGGCCCTCAGGCCCGAGCAGATCCCAGCGTCGGCACTTGCCCCTGCGATTCGAAGATCGCGCCCTCGACAACGAATGGTGCGACTACGCGCGGCGTCTCCGCGACCGCCTTCGCGATGTCCGCCAGTGTCGAGCCGACCGGCGTGACACCCGCGGCATCGCCGGCCTTCTTCACCTCGCCCAGTATGGCACGCAGGCGATGCACTTGCGGCGAGTCGGGGTCGAGATACTCGTAGTGGTTGTGCGTCTGGATGCCGATCGTGCCGACCGCGGGGTTGCGCGCCATGGTCTGCGCCAGGATGTTGGTTGCGATGGTGGACCAGGCCGCGCCGTACTGGCCTGGCCAGTCCACGTCGGGTCTAAGATCGGCATACATGCGCCGCCCGATGCGTCCTTCCAGCAGCCGCGACATGTCCATCGACTGCGGCACGTTGACAAAGTCCAGCTCGCCCGCGATCTGCCGGAAGACGGCATTAGCGCGGTGCGGGTCGAGTTCGGCGCCCGTCCAGATCGCCTGCATCTCCGGCAACACGCGGCCCGGCGCGGAACACGAACCGCCGGCGTAGCCAAGCAAGGACAGCACCGCGAAGATCGCGTCGTTAGCGGAGTAGGTCCCGGGCCGGAACCAGAGAGGCTGGTGGCCGATCGCGTCGGCCCAGAGCGCACCGGCCTCAGTCAGCAGCGCGTGCTGTTCCTCAGCCGACAGGCCACCGTAATGCGCCAGGTAGCGCTTCCCGCCATGCTTCCACATCGAATACTTCCAGGGATGCATGTGCAGGCCGAGGCAGGCGCCCTCCGCTTCCAACTCGCGCCAAAGCTTCGCCTGCCCGATCGCGGTCTCGGGGTGGATGAAGAAGGTGACGGGGTAGCCATGCTCCTGCGCGAGCCGCCACCAGCCGCGCACAGCGCGTTCCCCATGCGCCCAGTCGCGCGGACCGGTCGCGTCGGGGTGGGATGTCGCCGTGGTCGGCTCGCAATCCATGGTCATGAAGACGTGGACTGACTGCATGGGCGTATCCTCGTGCGGGTGGCTGGCGTCAGTTGACCTGGATGGCGGAGACGCGGATGACCTCGCGGAAGCGATCGGTGTCGTTGCGGATCATCTGGCGGAATTCTGTGCCGGGGATCACGTAGGGCGACAAGCCGGAGGCGCGGAGCGCGGCCACTGTCTCGGGCAAGTTCACTGCTTGCGTGATGGCGGCGAAAAGCTGCGCCGAGATGCGCGGGTGCAGGCCGGCAGGGGCTAGGATGCCGAACCACCCGTTCGCCTGCACGTCAGGCAGGCCGAGATCGGCGAGCGTCGGCACGCCGGGCAGCAATTCGTTCTGCCCGCCCGAGGTGATCGCGACGGCACGCACCTGCCCGCCGCGGATGGCCGCGAGCGCACCGGGCAGGCTGTCTACCGCCAGGTCAAGCCGCCCGCCGAGGATGTCAGTCAGCACTTCCGGCCCGCCGCGATAGGGAACGTGCTGCATTGACACGTTCAGCGCGGTCGAAAGCATCTGCGCCATCAAGTGCTGCATAGTGCCCACGCCGGGCGAGCCGTAGCTGAGCGCGCCCGGACGGGCGGCGGCCAGCGCGCGCAGCCCCGCCACGTCGCGGATCGGCGAGTCCGGCCGCACGATCAGCACGTAGGGCGAGTGCGCGAGAGTCGCGACTGGCTCCAGGTCGCGCTCCACGTTGTAGGGCGTGTCGGCGTAGAGTGTCGGGATGACAGTGAGCGGCCCGTTGCTGCCGCAGCCGAGCGTGTAGCCGTCAGGCGCCGCGCGCTTCAGCGCCTCGAACCCGATTCGCCCACCGGCGCCGGGCCGGTTTTCCACCACCGCAGGCTGGCCCAGAACGGGACCGAGCCGCTCGGCGACGATGCGAGTCACGATGTCTATGGACTGGCCCGGCGGGAAACCGACGATGATCCGCACCGGGCGCGTCGGGAAGGCAGGCTCGTTCTGCGCGACGGCCGGCGCCGCGGCGGTACCCGCGAGGCCGAGCAGCGCGCCGCGGCGTCCGATCAACTGGGGGCGGGGAAACATCATGCTGGTCTTCTCCGGGCCACAGCATTGCGCGAGCGTCGGAAGGGTGCCGCGAGACGATCGCGGCGCAGGTTTGCCGCGTCAAGAAGAAAAGCGCGGCAGCACGGCGTTCCGCTAATTGCAATGCGCACCGCATCGGATCACCACGTGATCGACCAGCCAGGAGGAGAAGCCCTCCGCCCAGCCCCAGACGTCGCATTCCAGGCGATCGTCCTGGACGTCGACGCCGGCCGGCCGCCTCCGTCAGCAGGTCGTTGATGTGGCTCTGCAGGATGGTCTGCAGCAGATGCGGGTCGACGCTGATCTCGGCGGCGATCAATCCGGAGACGCGAGCAGGCCAGTTCAGAAGCGCGTCTCGCATCGTGCTGCCGATTTCGTCGAGCGCGGCATTGGCCTCGGTGACGTCGACCAGGCGGCGCTTGGTTTCGCCGAGCGAGAGGCGCTGCGCCTCCACCTT
>CANJXD010000364.1 GCA_947478535.1 Acetobacteraceae bacterium | reverse complement strand
TTCGATCAGGTCTATCACGAGCACCTCTGCTACTACACGCTGAAGTCCCTTTCCGCCCTGCTGGCGCGGCAGGGGCTGGAGGTCTTCGAGGCCAATCTTGTCGATATCCATGGCGGCTCGATCGAGGCGCATGTTGCCCGCAAGGGCGTCCGCCCGGTGGGCGACAGCGTGCGCGCGATGCAGGCCGGGGAGATCGCCAAGGGCTTCGGCGAGATCGACACCTACCGCACCTTCGCGGCGAATGTGCTGGACCTGCAGAAGCGCCTCGTCGCGCTGCTCCAGGGCTACAAGGACGCGGGCAAGTCGGTCTGGGCCTATGGCGCGCCGGCCAAGGGTGCGACGCTGCTCAACAGCTTCGGCATCGGCCCGGATCTCGTGCAGAAGGCGGTCGAGAAGAACCCGATGAAGGTGGGCCTCGCCATCCCCGGCGTGCGCATCCCCATCGAGGCGGAAGAGGGCGCGCGCCCTGACGCCTACCTCGTCCTCGCCTGGAATTTCATCAGTGAATTCCTGGTGAAGGAGAAGGCGTATCTCGCGGGTGGTGGCGAACTGATCGTGCCGATTCCGAAGGTGAAGACCTACGGGAAGGAATCGGCGTGAGCCTGCCGGAGGCCGTTGTCGTCTGGGGCGCCAGCGGGTTCATCGGGCGCAATGTGGTGGACGCGCTGCAAGGGCGCGTGGCCACGATCATCGGCGTTACGGCGTCCGGCACGCCGGTGCCAGGCTGCACCAGCACTGTCGCGGCAGCCGCGGTCGATACGCTGCCCGCATTGCCTGCCGACACCGCCATCATCCATGTCGCGGCCTTCCGCTACTTCGCCTCCATCTTCGGCAAGCAACAGTCGCAGATCCTGTCGGCCAACCTTGCGATCACGGAAGCGGTCTATCGCTTCGCCATGGCGCGCGGCATTGCCGAAGTGCGCGCGGCCTCCTCCTCTGCCGTCTATCCCGCGTCCTGGGATCTGCAGGACGATGCGCTGCCGCTCGATCTCAACGCCTGGCCGCATGATGGCGAGGCTGCCTATGCCTGGTCGAAGCGCTGGGGGGAGATCACGGCGGAGCTGTGGTCCCGCCGCGCCGGCATCAGCACCATCAGCTTCCGCCTGACCAACCCCTACGGCCCCTATGACACGCTGGATGAGGCGGAGGCGCATGTCGCCACCGCCTTCGTCATCCGCGCCTGCGGCAACGCCCCTGAATTCGAAGTGCGCGGCGACCCCGATGCCGAACGCGATTTCATTTACGCCGGTGACGCGGCCGCGGCCTTTTGCGAGTCCCTGAAGCTCCGCGGCACCACCGTCGCGGTGAACCTCGCTAACGGCCAGACGCGCACGGTGCGCGCCCTGGCGGATGCAACGATGCAGGCGGCGGGAACCGTTCGCCCCATCAAGCTCACCTCCCCCCCCGCCGCCGGCAATCGCGGCGTGAAGGTGCGGCGCGCGACGGCGGCGAAGCTGCGGGAGGTGCTGCCCGGCCTCGCCCCCTTCCGCAGCCTGGAAGACGGCATGGCGGCGACGCTCGCCTGGTATCGCGATGCCCTACGCCGATAGCCCCACCATCATCCTCGGCGCGGACGGCTTCCTCGGCCGCAATCTGGTGGATCGCTGGCGCGCGGAAGGCTGGCCCTGCCACGCCGTCGGCCGCGCGGCCGGGGATTTCACGGACCCTGCGGTAGTGGATCGCGCCTTCCGGGAAGCGCCGAAGGCCGGGCGCATCTTCCACGTCATCACCAAGCAGCGCACCGGCAATATCCAGTTCAAGATCCAGGGCGAGCTGCTGCGCGACAATGCCAGCATCCACCTGAACATCCTGGAAGCCTGGCGCCACCACCAGCCGCAGGCGAAGCTCGTCTCGCTCGGCTCCTCCTGCACCTATGCGGAAGCGGACCATCCGACGCCGGAGGAGGAATTCGGCATCGGCCGGCCGCATCCTTCCGTGCAGGGCTACGCGCTGGCCAAGCAACTGCTCGCCACGGGCTGCGAGACCTACGGCAAGCAGTACGGGCTTTCCTGGCTGCATTGCGTGCTGGCGACGGTCTACGGCCCGCACGCGCATACCGAAGACACGCGCGCACATTTCATGGCCGCGATGATCGACCGCGCCGTGCGCACCAAGCGGTCCGGCGCGATGGAGTTCGAGGTCTGGGGCAACCCGCATACGGTGCGGGACCTGCTGCACGCGCATGACCAACTCGATGCCGTTCTGCTGGCCGATGCGCATTTCACCGACCGCGTCATCAACGTAACGCCCAACGCACCCGTCGAGATCGGCGATTGCGCGGCGGCGATCCTGCGCGCTCTGCAATGGGATGCGCGCATCACCAGCCCGCCTGGCTCCTTCCAGGGCGCGGGCTACAAAAGCCTGGATTCCGCGCGTTTCCTCGCCGCCACCGGCTGGGCCCCGAAGCTCAGTGTCGAGGCCGGCGTCGCGCAGATCCTGGCAGCCGACTATGGGGAAGCCATCGCGTCATGATGATCGTCTCCCGCACCCCGCTGCGCGTATCCTTCTTCGGCGGCGGCACGGATTATCCCGAGTACTTCTCGCGCTCCCGCGGTGCCGTGCTCGGCATGGGCATCGACCAGTATGTGTATGTCGCTGCGCTGCGGCTCTCCAACATCCTCGATTACCGCTACCGCGTCTCCTACTCCCGCATGGAGCAGGTGACGGAGCTCGACCAGATCCAGCATCCCGTGGTGCGGGAGGCGATTCGCCTCTACGGCTACGACCGCCCGCTCGACATCTCGATCATGGCGGACCTGCCAGCGCGCAGCGGCCTCGGCTCCTCCTCCTCCTTCGCCGTCTGCTTCATCAACCTGCTGTTCGCCTTGCAGGGCCGCGGGGCCACGAAGATGGACCTCGCCCGCGAAGCCGTGCGGATCGAGCGCGACGTGCTGGGTGAGAATGTCGGCGTGCAGGACCAGCACCACGCGGCCTTCGGCGGTCTCAACCGCTTCGATTTCGAAGGTGGCCGCACCCGCATCAGCCCCGTGCAGATGACGGCGCCGTGCCAGGATGCGCTGAACGCCTCGCTCTTCCTCGTCTATACCGGGATGACGCGCTTCGCCTCCGTCACGCTCGATGAGCAGATGCAGAACACGAAGTCCGGTGCCGCGGACAAGGACCTCAGCCACCTCCTCACCCTGGTCGATCAGTCCCAGACCGTGCTCGAAGGTGCCGACCCGGAGGCGATGCTGCGCGATTTCGGCGCCATGCTGCACGAGGGGTGGGAGACGAAGAAGCGCCTGTCCTCCAAGGTGTCCAACCCGCATATCGATGCGCTCTATGCCCAGGCGCGGGCCTCCGGCGCGCTGGGCGGCAAGCTCTGCGGCGCGGGTGCCGGTGGCTTCCTGCTCATGCTCGTGCCGCCGGAAAAGCAGGCCGGCTTCCGGGCGGGGCTCGACGGCAACGCCATCATTCCCATCGGCCTCGATACCATCGGCGCCACGATCCTGAAGGGCTGACCATGGCCAGCGGCGAGATGCCCCGGGTGCCGGAGCCGCGGCCGGGTGGCCGCCGGATCCTGGTTGTCGACCATGATCTCTATGGCCAGGTCGGCGGTGGGCAATCCGCCTATCGCAGCCTGATTGCGCACCATCCTGGTGACGTCTGGTACTACTTCCGGGACAAGGAAGCGGCGGATGCTCCGCGCCCGGCGAATACGGTCAGCATCCCGACCATCCGCCCCATGGTCCTGTTGCCGGACAAGATCGCGGAAAATCGCCTGCATTTCCTGTGGATGTGGGAACACGCCCGCAATCTCGCCGCATCGGTCGTGGAGCACCTGGGTCCCACGGATTTCGACGTCGTTGACGTGCCGGACTACACGCAGGTCGGCCCCTTCATGCGCCCGGCCCTGGGGCTCGAGAATTGCCGCGTCGGTGTGCTGGCGCTCGCGATGCACGGCACCATCTCTGACGCTTTCCGGCTCGGCTGGCCAACAGGGGACCAGCGCGCGGACAGGCGTGTGCTCGCGCAACTGCCGCTGCGGGAACATATGCAATTTCGTGCCGCCGACGTGCGCTACGCGATCAGTCCACAATATGCGGAAGCTTGGCAGCGGCGCGTCAATATGCCGATCCACCTGTTCGACCCTCTGCTGATCACGGGCGGGCCGGCGCCACGTCCCCTGACGCGCGAAGGTGGCCCGCCGGATCTCGTCTTTGTCGGACGCCGGGAGAAGTGTAAGGGGCCGGATCTCTTTATCGACGCCGCCTGGTGCCTGGATCCGGATATCTATCGACGCCTGTTGCTGCTTGGCCCCGAAGGCGCCAACCGCCTCGGGCAGGGTGGCGAAGGCCTGCTTTGGGCCGCGGCACGCCGCCGCGGTCTTTCGGATCGGCTGGAAATGCCGGGCGGTGTCAGTGCGGCCGCCGTGGCGGAGCGGCTTTGCGACCGCGCCCTGCTCCTGGTTCCTTCCCGCTACGACACCTTCAATCTGACGGCGCTGGAAGCGGTGGTGCAGGGCTGCCCGTTGCTGGTGTCGGAAAAGGCCGGAGTCGCGCGGTGGCTCCGCGAGCGACTGCCGGCCATTGCAGATGCGATTGCGCCCATCGACTGCGCGAGGGTCTATGCCCACGCGGCGTCCGGCATCCTGGGGGATTATGATCGCTTTCGCGATCGCATGCTCGCATCGATCCGTACCGCTGCGCTGCAACCCGACCCGGGCACGCTTGACGGCATCTACCGTCCAACGTCCCGGATCGATAGCCGCGCCCGCCAGGTCGCGATCGAATTGGGGGGCGAGTTCGGCCACGCCCTGATGGACGGCCGAACCAGCGGCCCAAGCGCGCTCAGCAAAGTCGTCCGCCATGGCAAGAACGCCGTCGCCGAGGCCGCGAAGCTGGCGCGGCGCGCCTTGCCTGTCCGGCCAGTCCTGAACCTTGCCTTCCGTCCGCTGCCTGCGGAGAGGCGCGACGATGCCAACTTCCTGGTGGACCGCCTCTCAGGCGTGCTCCGCGCGAAGGGTCCGGATGGCTATCGGGCCGCGGCAATCGCCGAAGTTTCGACGCTGCTCCAGTATCGGGGATGGCTCGATTCCAAGTCGGCGGGCCAAGCCATCGGCCTGGCACGGCACTATGTCCTGCTCGAACGGATCCGGACCCTGCCGGAGCGTAGCGCGGCAGAGCTGGATGCCAAGCTGAGGCTGATGACCGGAGCTGTCGGGGCGCATTTGACCGATCGGGTTTCGCTGTTTCGCGAACTCGCCCGCCTCGAACGCCGCGCCGGCAATGCGTTGACCGCCGCGACCTATCTGCTGCGGACGATGCGCTGGGTCGGTGGCGATGGGCGCGGCGACCTGCCCTTCGTGACGGAAACGCTGCGCGCCAACAACTTCGTCCACGAAGCCGCGACGGCGGAAGCCATGTTCGGCGGCGGTGACACGCTCGGGCGCTGCCGCGCGCTGATGGAGGATGCGTATCGCCGCAACCTCTCCAAGCCGGTGCTGCCGCTGGCCGTGCTGGATGACCGGCGGGACCCCGCAGCCCGGCCGCGCGCCGCGGTCATCGCCTCGCTCTACAATGCCGCAGACAAGCTGCCGACGCTGCTGACCATGCTGTCCAACCAGACGCTGGCGAAGCAGGGCGGGCTCGAGGTGGTGCTGGTGGACAGCAATTCCCCCGGCCCGGATCGCGCGGCCTTCGAGGCCTTCGAGGCCTTCGAGGCCTTCGCAGCCGCGCATCCGCAACTGCCCATCGTCTTCGCCCGCTCCGCGGAACGGGAGACGATCCAGGCCGCCTGGAACCGCGGCATCCGCTTGGCGCGCGCGCCCTACCTCGCCTTCCTTGGCGCGGATGAGGGGCTGCACCCTGATGCGCTGCGACGCCTGGCGGATGCGCTTGACCGCGATTCCAGCGCCGACTGGGCGATGGCGGACAGCATCGTCACCGATGTGGACAAGGCCGGCATCTATAACGGCGATGTCATGGCCTATGACCGCACGGGCTACCGGCAGGACCTCGTCTATCTCGAGACCTGCTACCTCTCCTGGGTCGGCGCGCTCTATCGCCGCAGCATCCATGACCGCTTCGGCTATTACGACGAAAGCTACCGCGCCGCGGGCGACACG
>CANJXD010000363.1 GCA_947478535.1 Acetobacteraceae bacterium | reverse complement strand
TCTTCCCCGCCCCCTCTGCCGCACCCGCCCCCCGCCCCCGAGGGTGTGGCGGCGCGGCGGGGCGGGGTTCGGGGCCGGGCGCCCCGCCATGGCCGGCCCCCGGTCGCGGCCGGGTTGCCATCGAGCCGTGCGGCGACACCACACCCCGCCACGGCGCCAGGCCAGAGCATGGAATCGCCGAACTCCGAACGCTTTCCCGCCGATCCCTCGACCCCGGCCGAGGCCGGTGGGCCGCTGGTTCTCGCCCTGCCAAAGGGGCGCATCCTGTCGGAACTCGCCCCCCTGCTCGCCCGCGCGGGCATCGAGCCGGCCGCCGACTTCAAGGATGAGAACAGCCGCCGCCTCCGGTTCGAAACCAACCATCCCGGCCTCGATGTCGTGCGCGTGCGCTCCTTCGATGTCGCGACCTTCGTGGCCCACGGCGCGGCGCAGATCGGCGTCTGCGGCGCCGATGTGCTGATGGAATTCGACTACGACCAGATCTACGCCCCGCTCGACCTCGGCATCGGCCGCTGCCGCATCGCGGTCGCCGAACCCGTGGCCTCGGCCGGGCAGGACGACATCGCCGCCTGGTCCCGCGTGACGGTGGCGACGAAGTATCCCACCATCGCGCATCGCTACTTCGCCGCCCGCGGCGTGCAGGCGGAGGTGGTGCATCTCAACGGCGCGATGGAACTCGCCCCCTCCCTCGGCCTCGCGCGCCTGATCGTCGATCTCGTGCAGACCGGCTCGACGCTGAAGGCGAATGGCCTCGTGGAGACGGCGCTGATCGCCAATGTCACCTCCCGCCTCATCGTCAACCGCACGGCGCTGAAGACGCGGCCGGAGGCGATCGGCGCCTGGATTTCCCGCTTTCGCGCCGCGCTGGCCGAGGTGCACGCCCGATGAAGTGGCTTTCCACCCGCGATGCCGGCTTCGAGGCCGCCTTCCGCGCCCTGATCGAGGATGGGCGGGAGACGACGACGCGCGTCGATGCCGCCGTCACCGCCATCATCGCGGAGGTCCGCGCAAAGGGCGACGCGGCGCTGCTGGACTACACCGCCCGCTTCGACCGCTGGACCCCCGCCAGCCCGGCCGCATTGCGGGTGACGGAGGCCGAGATCGATGCCGCGACCGCCTCCATCCCCGGGCAGCAACGCGATGCCCTGCAAAAGGCCGCCCGCCGGATCGAGGCCTTCCACGCCGCCCAGATGCCGCGCGACATCGACATCGAGGACGCCGAGGGCGTGCGCTGCGGGATGCGCTGGGGCGCCGTCGATGCCGTGGGGCTCTATGTCCCCGGCGGCAAGGCGGCCTATCCCTCCTCCGTGCTGATGAACGCCCTGCCGGCCCGTGTCGCCGGCGTGCCGCGCATCGCCATGTGCGTGCCGACGCCGGATGGCGCGCTCAACCCGCTGGTGCTGGCCGCAGCCCGCCTCGCCGGGGTCAGCGAGGTGTGGCGCCTCGGCGGCGCGCAGGCCATCGCGGCGCTCGCCTGGGGCACGGCGTCCGTGGCACCGGTCGATCGCATCGTCGGCCCCGGCAACGCCTATGTGGCGGAAGCCAAGCGCCAGGCCTTCGGCCGGGTCGGCATCGACAGCATCGCCGGCCCCTCCGAGGTCGTCGTCATCGCCGATGCGGAGAATGATCCGCGCCATGTCGCACTCGACCTGCTGGCCCAGGCCGAGCACGACGAGGCCGCGCAATCCATCCTGGTGACGGATGACGAGGCCTTCGCCCGCGCCGTCATCGCCGCGGTGGAGCATGAGTTGCGAACGCTGCCCCGCCGCGCCATCGCCGGTGCCTCCTGGACCGCCCATGGCGCCGTCGTGCTGGTGCGGGACTGGGAGGAAGCGGCCAGCCTGACCAACCGCCTGGCGCCGGAGCACCTGCAGATCATGGTGGCGGACCCGCGTGCGCTGTTCGCCCGCATCCGCCACGCCGGCGCCGCCTTCCTCGGCCGCTGGTGCCCCGAGGCGCTGGGGGATTACGTCGCCGGGCCGAACCATGTGCTGCCGACCGGCCGCACCGCCCGCTTCGCCTCCGGCCTTTCGGTGTTCGACTTCATCAAGCGCACCACCTGGGTCGAGGCGGACGCCGCCTCGCTCGCCGCCATTGGCCCCGCCGCGGTGGTGCTGGCGCAGGCCGAAGGCCTCGATGCGCATGGCATGAGCATCGCGGCACGGCTGGAGCCCAGGGACAACCGTCCCTGACAGTTCTTAAGCGTCCTTGACCTGGGGCGCCGCCGCGCTCATGTTCCGCGCCGCCTCGCGCTCCCCCCGGTGCGCGCCGCTTCCTTGCGCCCCCCCGCGTCGCGTCAGCCCCTCCCGGCCTGGACGACGCCTTTGACCCCGATGAAGGATCTGCATGTCGAAAGAGGACATGATCGAATTCAGCGGCACCGTTTCGGAGCTGCTTCCGAATGCGATGTTTCGCGTGAAGCTCGACAACGAACACATGGTTCTGGCCCACACCAGCGGGAAGATGCGCAAGAACCGCATCCGCGTCCTCGCCGGTGACCGCGTGAATGTCGAGATGACCCCCTACGACCTGACCAAGGGCCGTATCACCTTCCGCTTCAAGTAAACGGCCGCTTCACGTAACCGGCCCCGGTTGCTGAAATTGCGTCGGCGAGGTTCGGCATGACGTCCACCCGGCCCCCGCTGGTGCTCGCCTCGGCCAGTCCACGACGCACGGAGCTGCTGGCGCGCATCGGCGTCCTGCCAGACCGCGTGCTGCCCGCCGATATCGACGAGGCGCCGCTGAAGGCGGAGCAGCCGAACGCGCTGGCCCAGAGGCTCGCCGCCGCCAAGGCCGCCGCCGTCGCCGCCCAGGCGCCGGATTGCATGGTGCTGGCCGCCGATACCGTGGTCGGCCTTGGCCGTCGCATCCTCGGCAAGCCGGCGGATGAGGCGGAAGCCGCGCGATTCCTCGAAATGCTGTCCGGCCGCCGGCATCGCGTGATGACGGGCGTGTGTCTGATCCGCCCGGGTGGCGGCCGGTCCACCCGGCTTGTCACCACCATCCTCGCCTTCCAGCGGCTGACGGGGCAGCAGATCGCGGCCCATGTCGCCTCCGGCGAATGGCGGGGGGCGGCGGGCGGCTACCAGATCCAGAAGGGTGCCGAGGCCTTCGTGCGCTTCCTGTCCGGCAGCCATTCGAATGTCGTCGGCCTGCCGTTGTTCGAAACGGCCCAGCTTCTGCGCGGGGCCGGCTGGCTGCGGCCGTGATGGCCGTGGCCCAAGCCGGGGGCGCCGAGATCCGGGTGGCCTGTTCGCCTGGGGAACGCCGCGTCGTCCTCCTCCGCGACGATCGCATCGAGGCCTTCGCGATCGAGCGCCCCGACCTGCCGGACGGGCTCGGTGATGTCCACGCCGCCCGCGTCTCCGCCGTCTCCACCGCCATGAGCGGCGCCTTCCTGACGATGGCCGGCGGCGAGACGGGCTTCCTGCCGGAGAACGAGACCCCCTCGCCCCGCCGCCCGATCGCCCAGGTGGTGTCGGAGGGGGACCTCGTCCTCGTCCGCACCACCCGCGCGCCGCAGGGTGGCAAGGGACCGCGGCTGTCGATGCGGGTGGCGAACCCGCCACCGCATGCGGGCGACATCGCGCTGCTGGCGCGGGGCGAAGGCCCTGTGCTGCGGATGGCGCGGCTTTGGCCAGAAGCACCCGTCATCGTCGATCTCGGCACCGTCGCTGCCGCGCTGCGCCCTGTGCTCGGCTCTCGCGTCACCCTCGCCCGGGGGCGGGCGCTGGAGGCGGAGGAGGAGGAAGCGCTGGAGGAACTCGGCGCTTCCGTGGTCGAGCTCGGCCAGGGCGCCCGCCTGTCCATCCACCCGACTCCGGCGCTGGTCGCCATCGATGTCGATGCCGGCACCGCCGCCGGCGGCGCGGACCCGCTGGCGCATCACCGGCTGAATGAACGCGCGGTGCGGGAAGTGGCCCGCCAGATCCGCCTGCGGAGCCTGGCCGGTGCCATCCTGCTGGACCTGGCCGGGCTTTCAACCAGGAAGCGGGAGGCGCTGCTGGCGCCGCTGCAAGCCGCGCTCGCCGAGGACCCGCTGACGCCGCAATTGCTGGGTGTGACGAAAGGCGGGCTGATCGAGATGATCCGCCGCCGCGTCGAGACCCCGTTGCATGAGGTGCTCGGCCGCCCACCATCCGCCGCGACCCTGCTGCTGGCCGCGCTGCGCCGGGCAGCGCGGGATGTTGCGGCCAACCCCGGCCGGGCGCTGGCGCTGCGCGCGGCGCCGGAGGTGCTGGCCGTGGCGGCAACCCTGCCGCGGGCCCTGGCCGAATACCGGGACCTCGGCGGGCGCGCCCTGGCGCTGCGCCCGGATGCCGGGTTGCGCCCGGGGCAGGAAAGCATCGAGGAGGATGGCGCATGACCGATGAAACCCGCACGCCCGATGACGCGCGTACGCCCGCGCGCAAGCCGCGGAAATGCCCGATCTGCAGCAAGCCCGTACCCGCCGGCGCTTCCGCCTTCTGTTCCGAACGCTGCCAGCAGGTCGATCTCGGCCGCTGGCTGACCGGAGACTACGCGATCCCCGTGAAGCCCACGGAGGAGGAGGACGCCGAAGTGTGACGAAGGCAGCCAGGGGTGGGTGGACAGGCCCAGGCCTTTCGGATATCTCCCGCCTCCTCTGCCACAGGGCCGGTTTCGCCGGCCACCGCTGATGGGCCCAGGTAGCTCAGTTGGTAGAGCATGCGACTGAAAATCGCAGTGTCGGTGGTTCGATTCCACTCCTGGGCACCATTCTGCTTTTCCACGATAATTTGACGGTTTGAGCGGCTCGGAAAAACGGCCGGTTTTCCGGCGTTTTCGCTTCGCGGACTCATACCAAATCCTGATGCTGGTGACTCACGCGGGGGATTCCCCGACGCGGCGTTGATGTGATTCAAACTGGTGGTCCTCGGAGGCTCACCATGGCACGCGCCATTGCCCTACGCTCGGACTTCAGCGCAGCCGAACTGCGGCGTCTGGCTCGACGAAGCAAGGACGCCGCGCAGGCCCGTCGTCTGCTGGTACTGGCGGCGATCTACGACGGCGGCACGCGCTCGGAGGCGGCGCGGCTTGGCAACGTCACCCTGCAGATCGTGCGGGGTTGGACGCACTGCGTCCAACGTGGTGCGGTTCGACGCCGAGGGGCCGGACGGGCTGCGCGACCGCAAGGCGGTGGGCCGGACCCCGCTGCTGAGCGACGAGCACCGCCAGGCGCTGGCAGCACAGATCGACCGCGGCCCAATCCCGGCGGTCCATGGCGTTGTGCGTTGGCGGCTGTGCGATCTCGGCCAATGGCTGTGGGAGGAATTCCGCGTCTCGGTCTCGATGCAGACGCTGAGCCGCGAGCTGCGCGCCATCGGCTACCGCAAGCTCTCCGCTGCAGCGCGACAAACAGGATGAGAACGCGCGGCGATTCTTTTCTCCAGTCGCCGCCGCACCTCTCCCAGCGTTTTGGCGATGCAGATTCCGGCAGGCTCGGTGAAGTCAATGTCTGGTGCAGTGATGACCCGGGCATTGACCGTCAGTTGGTCGATCTCCGTCCGTCCGCCGACGGTGCGCAGGAAGTGGTTCTCCGGCGAAAAGCCCAGAAACCAGACTGGCACCCCCAACGCCGCAGCAAGTTCAGCCGGGACCGAACTAATTCCAATCACCAGGTCGAGCGTGGCAAGGTAGTCGCTCATCCCCTCGAAATCGTTGAACAGGTCGACATCGTCACGCACCAGAATGCCACGAGTGTCGCAGAAGGCGCGTTCTTCGGGCTGCAGGTCGTGCTGGATGGCGTGGAACTCCACGCCCGTAACCCCGAGCAGCCCATCCAGAGCGTCGAGCGGCAAGTACATGTGCTTGCGCACCCTGATCAGCAGGTGGCTGCGCCAAAGCAGCCCCACCCGGAGCGGCCTTCCTGATGACGTTGACGCCGGCGGGCGATGTCCTGACGGCGGCATCAGGTAACCACGGCAGGCGATCGACTCGCGCCTTGGAGCCTGCGCATCAAGATAGTGTAGATAAGGCAGGCTTATAATAGACCTGTTGCGGAAGTTGCCCCCCGCCCTCGCGCATTCCCGCGGAAAACTGGGATTCCCCGACCACGGGGCGGTATGATTCATAGGACTCCTTCGTCGCGAAGG
>CANJXD010000362.1 GCA_947478535.1 Acetobacteraceae bacterium | reverse complement strand
TGGCGGATTGGAGGGAGAGCACATGATCGATCGTCGCAGCCTCGTCGCGGGGCTTTTGGCCGCCCCCGCCATCGCCCACGCCCAGGCCGGCTATCCCAACCGGGCGATCCGCGTGATCGTGCCCTTCGCCGCCGGCGGCGGCACTGATGTCTCCGCCCGCATCTGGGCCTCGCGACTCAGCGAGATCATCGGTCAGCCGGTGATCATCGACAATCGCGGCGGCTCGGGCGGCAACATCGGCGCCGAGGCCTTCATCCGCGCAGCCCCCGATGGCTACACCATCCTGCTGACCAGCAACGGGCCGCTGACGGTCAATCGCTACCTCTATCGCGACATGAACCACGACCCGCTGCGCGATCTGATGCCGATCGGGCTCGTGTTCCGCATCGAGCAATTGCTGGTGGTGAACCCCGCCGTACCGGCGCGCAATGTGCAGGAGTTCATCGCACTCGCGAAGGCGCGGCCGGGCGTGCTGAACTACGGCTCGGGCGGCACCGGCTCCTCGCTGCACCTGGCGGGCGAGTTGTTCAAGCTGCGGGCGGGGGTGAATGTGACCCATATCCCCTATCGCGGCGGCGGCCCGGCCATGGCCGATCTGATCGGCGGCAATATCCAGGCGATGTTCGACAGCATGCCCTCCTCCCTGCCGCAGATCCGCGCGGGCACGGTGCGGGGTCTCGCCATGTGCGGCGCGCGCCGCCATCCGCTGACGCCCGACCTGCCGACGATGGCGGAAGCGGGGCTGCCGAATTGCGTCGCCGGCACCTGGATCGCGATCTTCGCCCCCGTCGGCACACCGCCCGCCATCGCCGCGCGCTTCGGCGAGATCTCCCGCAGCGCTCTGGCCGAGCCGGGGCTGAAGGACGCCTTGGCCCGCGCCGGCGCCGATGCCGAATCCTCCACGCCCGAGGAGTTGCACGCGATCATGGTGCGGGAGACGGCGGTCTGGGGTGAGGTGGTACGCGAGGCAGGCATCAGCGCCGGCTGACCACCCGCGTCGCGGCCGCGCTGCCGGCGCGCCAGGCTCGAACCCTATCAGGAGAAGAAGCCGGCATGTGGATCGTTCCCGACCGGCGCGTCTGCGCCGCCGCGCAGGTTCTCATGGGCTTTGCCACGCCAGCCCTGGCGTTGCACTGTCTCGCGCCGGAAATCGGGCCGAGCCGGTCCGCCATCGCCCGCTGCGCCCCGAAAACCCTGACGCCGACCGAGGTCGCCTGACTATGAAATATCTCATCGAGCAGATGACTTCGGTCGAGTTCCGCGAACGCATGGCGGAGGACCCGGTGATCTTGCTGCCTTTGGGCAGCCAAGAGGTTCAGGGGCCAGTCAATCCGATGGGTGACTTCGCCCTGGCACGCGATCTGGCGGCACGTGTCGCGGAGCGGACCGGCTGCCTTGTCGCGCCCACCTTTCCCTTCGGTTGGTCGGATTCCTTCCGCGCCGTGCCAGGCGGCATCCAGGTCTCGCCGGAGACGTTCTGCGGCGTCATGCACGACATGATCGCAGCCTTCCTCGACCATGGGCTGAACCGCATCCTGGTGTTCAACGGCCATACCGGAAACCATGCGCTGATCGATCGCGTCATCCGTGACATTCGCCGAAGAAGGGGTGTTCTGGTGCCATTCATCGATATCTGGATGGTGGTCCCGCCTCGGGTACGTGAACAGGCGCATGGTGCGAATTGGAAGATGTCTGTCGGCCATGGCGTCGATCCGATTGGCTCGGTCTATGCCCATCTCTATCCGGAGCTACGCCGGCCGGAACTGGCCGATCCAGTGCATGGTGGCAAGACGCTGCTCGGACTGCCGACACAGGGGCTCGGATCAGTGCGGATGGGTGAGTTGGAAGTCTTCGTGCCCATGCATATCACGGACCACACCGATGGCACGGTGAATGGCGATACCTCGATCTCCACGGCCGCGGCAGGAAAGATATTTGTGGACTACATCGTCGATGAAGCCAGCAAACTGGTCGAGCATCTCAAGACGGCCGACGTGATGGTGGCAAAGGACTGAAGACGTCATGACCGAGCATGCAAGGCAGATCCATCTCGGCGTTTCGATGCGAAATCCCTATCACATCGCCGCCTGGCGGCATGCGGAGTCGGCGCCCCTGGCGGAAATGGATTTCGACAATTACGTGGAGGTCGCGCAATTGGCCGAGAAGGGCCTGTTCGACATGGCCTTCCTCGCCGATGGGATCGGCGTGCGCGCTCTGGATCATTCGGCGCGGCACATGGTGTCGCATGACATCGTGAATTTCGAACCACTCACCCTGCTCAGCGCGCTCGCCATGGTCACACGCCGCATCGGCCTCGTTGCCACGGCCTCCACCACCTATAATGAGCCCTACCACGTCGCCCGGAAGTTCGCCTCGCTCGATCATCTCAGCAAAGGCCGCGCGGGTTGGAATCTCGTGACCTCCTGGTCGGAGGCGGAGGCCCTGAACTTCAATCGTGACGTGCCGCTGGAGAAATCTGCCAGGTATGAACGCGCGGCCGAGTTCGTCGATGTTGTCGCCGGCCTCTGGGATTCCTGGGGCGATGATGCCTTCCCGATCGACAAGGTCAGTGGGCGGTTTTTCGAACCCTCGCGGATGCATCCGCTGATCCATCAGGGCCGGCATTTTTCGGTGCGGGGGGCGCTGAACCTGCCGCGCTGCCCGCAGGGACATCCCGTCATCGCCCAGGCAGGCGCGACCGACCGGGGGCGGGAGATTGCGGCCAAGCATGCCGATGTCGTCTATGCTGCCGCCGTGAACCTGGTCGATGGCCAAGCCTTCTACCGCTCGATCAAGGAGCGCATGCCGAAATACGGCCGCAACCCCGACCAACTGCTGATCATGCCCGGGTTGTCGGTGATCACCGGTGCGACCGAGGCGGAAGCGCAGCGCAAGCTGCGCGACCTGCAGGATCTGCTCGATCCTGCGGTTGGGCTGATGATGCTCTACAACATGATCGGCGATTTCACCGGCCATGACATCGATGGGCCGGTGCCCGTGCTGGCGCATGAGGCGCCCCGCGTGCGCAGCGACCTGCTCTATGCCATGGCCCACCGCGAGAACCTGACCATCCGGCAGCTCTACGAAAGGGTCGCGGCCAGCCGTGGCCACAATGCCATCGTCGGTACGCCGGAACAGGTCGTGGATCTGATGGAAAGTTGGATCGACCAGGGCGCGGCCGATGGCTTCAACATTCTTCCGGCAGCCCTGCCGCATGGGCTGCGGGATTTCGTCGATCACGTCGTGCCGGAAATGCAGCGTCGCGGCCGCTACCGGCTGGGCTACGAGGGCGTCACCCTGCGCGACCACCTCGGCCTGCCGCGCCGGCCCGATCCGCATCGTTCGGTTTGAGGCAGGTTCAACCGGCCTGCCGCGCGCCCATGGCCTGCGTCAGTTTATCCATGCGCGGCGCATAGATGACCCCGGGGCGGCTGGCCCAGGCCTTGATCAGCATGAACAACGGCAGAATCGGCCTCAGGTCAATTCCGTCAACGTGGTGGAAATTGCTGTTGGATTTGAGGTGGCCAAGGGTCAGGCGGCCGTGGGTGGGATTTGGAATCTTTCGTTGGCCTGTGGTGGGCTGAGCAACTCTGCCACGGCCTCGGTGACCATGCAGCGCTGTTGCAGTTGCCATTCCTCATGGGCTTCGAGCAGCACGGCACCGATGAGACGAATGATCGACGCCTCGGTTGGAAAGATGCCCACGACATCGGCGCGGCGTTTGATCTCCTTGTTCAGCCTCTCCAGCGGGTTTGTTCTGTGCAGCTTTGTGCGGTGCGGGCTTGGAAACGCTTGGTAGGCGATCACGTCGTCCTCACTGTTATCCATCAGCGTCCCGAGCTTGGGCCATCGCGGCCGCAGTTGATCGGCGACGTGGCGCCAGGTCTGGCGGGCACTTGCCTGATCGGGCTGCAGGAAGGGCTGCGCAACGCCGCCTCGGCCACAGGCATTGGCGGCGCCAACGTGCGGCTGCAGCTGGAGGGGCTGGCCGGCTTGGCGCGGGACCTGGCGACGCCACCCGCCGAAGCAGCGAGGGCCGCAGCGTGACCGGCGCGGCGCAGATGCTGACCGCGCGGGTGCCGCTGGCAGTGCGTAAGCCGCGGGATGGGCGGAAGCTGGTGCTGACGCCGGGCGGAACCGGGAGCGGGGGGTCCTCGGCTTCGGGCACCACGTTGGTGAAGGCGCTTGCCCGGGCGTTCCGGTGGCGGCGGACGATGGAGCTCACCATGGTGGCGCTGCTCACCGCCCTGTCGGTGGAGGCGGTGTCCGACCTCGACATGCAGGACTACAATTCAATCCTGACCGCGCTGCGCGGCTTCTCCGCGGCCTAGGCGCGCCCGGCAGGCCCGCATGCCCGATAGCGCGCCCGCCGCTGCTGTGCCGGGTGCCCAGGCGGCGCCCGCGCCGGATAGCGGCTTCGCGTGCCTGGCCATCGTCGCCGGCATCCTCGGCCAGCCGGTGGATGACGTGGCGCTGCTGGAGGGGCTGCGCACCTACACCTTCTCCCACACCACCAGCCGCGTGGATGTGGAACTCGGCAGCCGGCTGTTCAGCCACACGCTGTCCCTGCCGCTGGCCTATTTCCAGGCGCGGCGCGTCGGTGACACGGTGGCCCGGGCGCGGGTGCTGGAGAATACGCGCAGCTTCCTCACGGGCTCCGCGCTCACCGTCGTGCTCGATGTCGTCTTCGGCCTCGCCTTCTTCGCCATCATGGACGTCTACAGCCCGCTGCTGACGGCGCTGGTCGCGCTGACCATCCCGCTCTACGCGCTGATCTCCATCCTGGTGACGCCGGTGCTGCGGCGGCGGGTGGAGGAGCGGTTCAACCGCGGGGCGGAGAGCCAGTCCTTCCTGGTCGAGAGCATTTCCGCCGTCGAGACGCTGAAATCCATGGCGGTCGAGCCGCGGATGCAGAACCGGTGGGAGGAGCTGCTGGCCGCCTATGTCGGCGCCACCTTCCGCGCGCAAAACCTGGGAAGCTGGGCGAGCCTGGCGGTGCAGGGCGTGAACAAGATCGGCCTGGCGGCGGTGCTGTATTCCGGCGCGCGGGCGGTGATGGAGGGCGGCATGACGGTGGGCGAGCTGATCGCCTTCAATATGCTGGCTGGGCGCGTCGCGGCGCCGGTGATCCGGCTGGCGCAGCTCTGGCAGGATTTCCAGCAGTTCCGCGTCTCGATCGAGCGGCTGGGCGATATCCTGAACACGCTGCCGGAGCCCTCCGGCGGCGCGGGGCGGGTACAGCCGCCGCCGGTGCGCGGCCATATCCGGCTGGAACGCGTGAGCTTCCGCTACCGCATGGACGGGCCGCGGGTGCTGGAGGGGGTGGAACTCGACATCCCCGCCGGGCAGGTGGTGGGCGTCGTCGGCCCCTCCGGTTCGGGGAAGAGCACGCTGACCAAGCTGATCCAGCGCCTCTCTGTGCCGGAAGCCGGGCGGGTGATGGTGGATGGGGTGGATCTGGCGCTGGTGGACCCGGCCTGGCTGCGGCGACAGATCGGCGTGGTGTTGCAGGAAAACGTGCTGCTGAACCGGTCCGTGCGTGACAACATCGCCCTGGCCGTGCCGGGCGCGCCGATGGAAGCGGTGGTGCGCGCGGCGCGACTGGCGGGCGCGCATGAGTTCATCCTGGAACTGCCCTTCGGCTACGACACGGAAATCGGCGAGCGCGGCGCGACGCTGTCAGGCGGCCAGCGCCAACGCATCGCGATCGCGCGGGCGCTGATGGCGGAGCCGAAGGTGCTGATCCTGGATGAGGCGACCAGCGCGCTGGACTACGAGAGCGAGCGGGTGGTGCAGGAGAACATGCGCGGCATCGCGCGGGGGCGGACGGTGATCATCATCGCGCACCGGCTGGCGGCAGTGCGGGGGGCGGACCGGATTATCACGGTGGAGCGGGGGCGAGTGGTGGAGGATGGGACACATGAGGAGTTGATGCGGAGTGGGGGAAGGTATGCGGGGTTGTGGGCCCACCAGTTAGCTTTGCCGATGAATCGCGACCCCTAAGAGTCTGTCTCCGATCATCCCTTTGGATTGCATAGTTTCCTGACCATGAGCCTGATCGATGCCATCCGCAGGAAGGCGAGTGCGTTGCGGCTCAGGTTTTCCCAATCCTTGGCGAGCCGACGGC